>NZ_JBFRGW010000005.1:0-149531 GCF_052115545.1 Microvirga sp. 2MCAF35 | reverse complement strand
TCAAGGCACTGCTGCGCAAGGCAGCCGCCCGCACGAAGGACGTGCTCTGGCAGACCATCGGTGAGCTCCTGGACGAGTTCTCGCCCGACGAATGCGCCAACTACTTCAGAGCCGCTGGATATGAACCGGAGTAGGCGGAAAGGGCTCTAACTGAGATCGTCCGTCGCTATGCGCGTTGTATGACGAACCAATTCAACAAAACCATTTTCGACGAGTGCCTCGATACCGAGGATCGTTTCCTCCACTGCCCAGGCTGGTTTCATATATTCCTGGCGGGCTTGGGCGTATTCGGCATGATCGGCTATGGACTCCTCGGATAGGAGTAAGCCCGATCCAGGATCTGCGGCTCAAGGCAGCGGGATGAAGTCGCTCATGGTTTCCGGCTTCGGTTCCTTGCCGAGGCGCTTGCGTTTGGCAAGGATGATAGTGCCGTTGAGTTCACCGCCGAAGAGGAAGATGGCGCCCAGCGTGTAGAGAAAGATCAGGGCCACCATGGCTGTGGCGAGGCCCCCATAGGTCGAGGCGTAGGCGCCGGGGTAGAATTCCAGATACCAGCTGAAGGTAAAGCCGCCGAGAAGCCACAGGAGCAGCGTCACTGCCACTCCCGGCAGAACGGCAAGGAAGGGGCGGCGTCCCGCCGGCACGAGCTTGTGGGCGAGCAGAAGGCCCGTCACGATCACGAGGGTTGCGACGCTGATCCGCAGGAAGCCGATCAGAACGGCGAGAGGTTCGAGGGCCGGCACCCAGGACAGGACGATCCGCCATACGAAGGGGCCAAGCACCACCAGGAAGGCCAGGGCCAGCAGCATCATGGCGCCGGCGATCACGAAGGCGATGGATTCGAGCCGCGTTAGCCACCAGGGGCGGGTCTCGCGGACGCCATAGGCGCGGTTCAGGCCGACCCTGAGGCTCTCCACCCCGCTCGACGCGAAATAGAGCGCCAGCACGAGACCCAGGGTGAGCACGTCGCTGCGCCGCCCAGTGAGAATGGTGTGCACCTCGCGGGCGATCGGCCCGGCAACCTCCCGCGGCCAAGCCTCGAGGATGATGTCCGCCACTTCGTCGGCCAGCGTCCCCGTCCCGAACAGGCTCGCCAGGGCCGTGACCAGGATGAGGAACGGAAACAGGGACGTCAAAACCGATAGGGCGATATGGCTCGCGATGGCCCATGAATCGTGCAGCACGAAACGGGTTGACGTAATGGCGAGGAGTTCGAGCGAGAGGCGAAGGCGATTCAAAAGACGGTCTCCAGGCTGCTGGAGATGGTGCGCGGGCTGCCGAGGGCAAGGAAGAGCGGAGGCGTGTTCACAGGCTACTGCCTTCCACAGGTGAGTAGCCACCCTGAGAATCGACGTTTGGATGAGAGGCCGCGCATCGACAAAGGCCGAGGTTCGGGCCTACAAGCTCACCATCGATCTGCCCCATCCTGTTTGCGCCATGAACCCGACCCTCTTCGCTCGCCTCGCGCCGCCGCTCTTCGTGCTCATCTGGGCGACGGGTTTCATCGTGGCCCGGTTCGTGGCGCCCTATGCCGAGCCGCTGACCTTCCTGTTCGTTCGCTATGTACTCGCGATCATCGTCCTTGGCGTCATCGTCGCCGTCGCGCGGGTGCCCTGGCCCCGAAAGTGGCGCGATTGGCGCAACAGCCTGATCGCCGGCGTTCTCCTGCACGGGCTCTATCTCGGCGGCGTCTTCTGGTCGGTGAAGCACGGGCTGCCCGCCGGGATCTCGGCCCTCGTGGCCGGGCTTCAGCCGCTGGCCACCGGGCTTCTCGCCGGGCCCCTCCTGGGCGAGCAGGTCTCGACGAGACGCTGGACCGGCATCGGCATCGGGTTCATGGGCGCGGCCCTCGTGGTGGCGCCGAAGCTGGGGACAGGCGGCGTGCCGCCTCTGGCGCTCGGGATATGCATCCTCGGGATGCTCTCCATCACCTTCGGCACGATCTGGCAGAAGCGCACCGGCAGCAACCTCGATCTGCGGGTGAACGCGGCCATCCAGTATATCGGTGCGGCGGCCATCACCCTGCCTCTCATGCTCCTGACGGAAGAAGGCCACCTGGAGCTGGCACCGCCGCTCCTCGGCGCCATGGCCTGGGCCGTGCTGGGGCTGTCCATCGGGGCCATCGGCCTTCTGCTCTTCCTCATCCGCCAGGGAGCGGTGGTGGGCGTGGCGACGCTGCTCTATCTCGTGCCGCCGGTCGCGGCCCTGATGGCCTTCGCGCTCTTCGGCGAGACCTTGAGTCCGATCCAGCTCGCGGGCATGGCGCTGGCTGCTCTCGGCGTCGCGGTGGCGAGCCGGAACTGAAATGCGGAAGGCCCCGGAACCTGCGCTCCGGGGCCTCGCCTACACTGGATTTACTTCGCTATTTTCACGGAGACCGGATCGCTCGCAGGGAAGGTTTCCTCGACACCCTCGTCGAGCAAATCCTCCTGGTGCTTCCGATTGTTCTCCGATTGCTTCTCGTCCTTGCGGTCGCGCTTGTCCTTAAGGTCGTTCTTGCCCTGCTCGGCGCCTTTGTTGCGATTCTTGTCAGTCATGGCCTGTCTCCAATGTTGGATCGCAAACTCCTGTTGAGGAGACAACGCATCAGGCCAAGCTTCGATCCTTGTTCGGTAGCGCATCGTGCGGAAAAGTGGACCCGGTTTTCCGCATCTACGATGCGCTCTTCGAGGAGTGGAGCATTGGACCCAAAAGTGAGTCCAGTTTTGGGTCCGATGCTCTATGCATAAACGAAAACGGCGCCTTCCGGCGCCGCTTCCACGATCTTTAGCGGGGCTGGCCCTGCTGCTGGTTGACGAAGTAGTCGAAAGGCAGCTCCGCGATGCGGAACCAGGTGAGCTCCTTGTCGCGGAAGGTGCTCCAGGAATCGTACATTTTCTTGAACTTAGGATTGGAGGCGGCGATCTCGTTGTAGAGCTTGTAGGCTTCCTTGTAGCTCTGTTCCATCACGTCGCGGGGGAAGGGGCGCAGCTGCACGCCCTGCCCGACGAGGCGCCGGATCGCGTCGGCGTTCTGGGCATCGTACTTGGCGACGCACATGGCATTGGCTTCCGCGCAGGCCGCTTCGAGAATGGCCTTGTAGTTGGCGGGAAGCTCGTTCCACTTGTTCATGTTCACGTAGAGCGAAGGCTGGGCTCCGCCTTCCCAGAAGCCCGGATAATAGTAGTACTGGGCAACCTTCACGAAACCGAGCTTCTCGTCGTCGTGCGGACCGGAGAACTCGACCGCATCGAGGGTGCCGCGCTCCAGGGCCGGATAGATGTCGCCCGCAGCGAGAACCTGGGGCACCACCCCGAGCTTCTGCATGATCTGGCCGCCCATGCCGGCGATGCGCATCTTGAGGCCCTTCAGGTCCTCGATGGCCTTGATCTCCTTGCGGAACCAGCCGCCCATCTGCGCGCCGGTCTGGCCCGCCGGGATCGGGTAGATGTTGTAGTCCTTCATGAACTCGCGGACGAGATCGAGGCCTCCGCCGTAATACATCCAGGCATTGTGCTGGCGCACGTTCATGCCCCACGGCACGGAGGTCTCGAACATGAAGGTCGGGTCCTTGCCGATGAAGAAGCTCGACAGGGTGTAGGAGCACTCGACCGTGCCGTTCTGCGTGGCGTCCAGGCTCTGGAGAGCGCCGACGATCTCGCCTGCGGCGAAGACCTGGATCTGGAACTTGTTGTCGGTGGCCTGAGCGACCCGCTTGGAGATCATCTCGCCGGCGCCGAAGAGGGTGTCGAGGCTCTTCGGATAAGCCGAGGTCATGCGCCAGCGAACTTCCGGCTGCGCCTGGGCGATCGCCGGTGAAGCTACGGTACCCGCCGCCGCTGCCAGGCCCGCACCCTTGAGAACTTTTCTTCTATCCATGAGCATTTCCTCGACCGATTTATGTCTTCATCGCCGGTTTGGCTGATCATTCCATTAAGCGGGAGGAAGGCCCCTGTCACTTCGCCTTCCGTTGGGGCATGTATGCGGTCCCGGGTGGCTAGCTATGCCGTGGCGTCATCGATGGCGCTGCACGGTGAAAAATCCTGACGTCGTCACCGGCTTTGTGCCGGTGACCCCGATGCTGTGACGCATTGCGCTCTTCCAATCGAGATGGCCGGGGCAAGCCCGGCCATGACGTTAAAGGGACGGCTCCGCGAGATGAAAGCGAAGAAGCCACAGCGAAGCTACCGCTCTTCCGAGCCGCCCCTGGACAACGGGCGCTGCTGTTGGCCGCTATGGGCCCGGGCGGAGCGCTTCGGGGGCTTCTCGTCGCCGGCGGAAGAGGTCGATTGGCTGGCCGTGGGATGACCGCGCACCAGAGTTCCCTTCGGCACGTCCACCGCGTTCCCCGGTGCCGGCACGCGAGCGCGGGATGCGGCGCCACCACTCATGCCGGACGGGCCGGTCGTGCCTTCGGTCTGGGCAGTGCGGGGAGCCGGGCTCTTGGTGGCGGTCGTGTTCACCCCCTCGGCGATCTCTTCGTTCGAGAGCTGGAAGCCGGCATTGTCGTCTTCCTCCTCGGGCACGTCCTTGAAGGACCGAATGCCAGCCTTCGAGCCGCTCGTCGGGCGGTTGTCGTCCACGTGATCGATGTCGAGGTCGGGGTCTAGCTTCTTCGATGCCCCCATGAGGCCGGTCGCCTTCGCGGCGGCGCGCTTGGTGTTGCCGACATCGTTGCGCTGGGTCGGGCCTGCGACGAAGCTATCGCCGGTCTCTTCCTGGGTGACTTCGTTCAGCACCTCGTCGACCGGCGGCTCCGGAGGGCGGCCTCGCTTGTCTTGCGCCATGGGCTATTCCTCTTCTTGGGTTTCGGGCAGGCCTTGCCGGCCTGCATTTCCAGGAGGCAACGTCCTGTCGAGGACGGGTGTTCCGGCCCCGCATCCGTGAAATTGCGGGGCCGTTTTTCCTTACTGCCCAAGCTGTTTCTGCATGTCTTGCAGCAGCGCCAGATGTTCCTTGATCTGCCCGCGCGCGAGCTTGGCGAGGTTCGTCATCTCGCGGTTGCCGGCAGCCTGTTGGAGGTGGTTCTCCTGAAGCTTCAGCAGTTCCTGATGCCCCTCGATCTGCAACGCGACATAATCCTTGTCGAAGGCTGCGCCCGCCTGCGCTTTAGACAGGCGCTCCATGGCCTGCGCGTCCTTCTGGGGCAGTTCGGGCGCCGTCGCGGCGGATTGCTGCGCGCCCCGGGTGGTGGAGGCGGTGGCGTTCGGGTCGGCGAAGGAATGCATGATGTCGGTGAGCAGGTTCTGCTCGGCGATCTCGAAATCCGCGAACTGCTTCACGCGCGGATCCTGTGCCTTGCTGTGCGCGAAGTTGGACTGCTGCAGCGAGACGGTGCTCAGTTTCAGCATCTGCTCGATGTATTGCCGGTCGGCCTGCGATTGCTGCTGGCCCATGGCGGCCGGCGCGCTCGCCTGGCCCTGCCGCATGGGGGTCTGCGTATCCTGCGGCGCGCCGCCTTGCTGCGTGCGCTGCTGGCGCTGCTGCACATTCTGGCCGAGAGCCGGGTTCACCTGCGTTTCGGCCGGCTGGGGCGTGGTGGGCTGCGTGATGGCCTGGTTCTGTTGCTGGGCGAGGGCGGGAAGGCTGATAGCGGCCATGAGGCCGGCAATCACGAGGCTGCGTGACATCAAGTATCTCCTGCAAGCAAGTTGTGAGGGCGAACGTCTGCGGGAGGAATTTGTTCGAGTTTTTGTCGCAACCGATTGCTTCTGCTCAGGCGAACTTCAAGCAAGCGTGTCCGTTGTGAAACTGAGCGACCTAAAGGACGAACGATGCAGGACCGGGCAACACGAATCGTCATGGTGGTGATCGCGGTGCTGCTCGCGGTCTTCGTGCTCCAGCCTTACGTGACGGGCTATCTGTTTTCGGCCAGGGAGCCGCGCCCGGTTGCGGCGCGTGGGGATCTGTCGGATTACGAGCAATCGACGATCCGTGTTTTCGAGACCGTAGCGCCCTCCGTCGTCCAGGTGGTCGCCTTGTCCGGGCGCGGTCCTGCCGGAGGGCAGCCGGCGGAATCGGGCACCGGGTTCATCTGGGATGCCGCAGGTCATGTGGTGACGAACCACCACGTGGTCGAGAACGGCTCATCCTTCGTGGTGCGACTCGCATCCGGGGAGGTGCTGCCGGCCGATGTCGTCGGCCGGGCGCCGAACTATGATCTCGCGGTGCTGCGGGTTCAGCGTCAGGGCGGATTGCCGGCGCCGGTTGCGGTCGGAAGCTCTGCCAACTTGAAGGTCGGACAGACCGCCTACGCGATCGGCAACCCGTTCGGGCTCGACCAGTCGCTCACCACCGGCATCATCAGCGCCCTCAAGCGCCGCCTGCCCACCAGCGGCGGACGCGAGGTCGCCGACGTGATCCAAACCGACGCGGCAATCAATCCCGGCAATTCAGGCGGTCCGCTGCTGGATTCCGCAGGCCGCCTCATCGGCGTCAACACGGCGATCTACTCGCCCTCCGGGACCAATGCGGGCATCGGTTTCGCCATCCCCGTCGACGTGGTCAACCGCGTGGTGCCGGAGCTGATCCGCACCGGCCGCGTGCCGACGCCCGGCATTGGGATCCTGGCAGGAGACGAGACGCTAGCGGCGCAGCTCGGCGTGAATGGGATCATCGTGGCGGATGTGGTCCCGGGCTCGCCTGCTGCTCAGGCCGGGTTGCGCGGCGTCGATCTCCGCGCTGGCATCATCGGCGACGTCATCGTGGCGGTCGGCGACGACCCCGTGCGGCACCTGTCGGATCTGACGGACCGATTGGAGCGGACCGGGGCGGGCAACACGGTAGCCCTCACGATTCTGAGGAACAATCGCCAGCAGACCATCAGCGTGGCCGTCGTTGATGTGGGAGAACAGGCACCGCGCACGCGAAGACCATAAAAGAGAACACAACTTTGGTAGGGGCAGATTTGTTTCCTTTCGGTCGAAACTTTCATGGGTTCCCGCCGTTAGCCATCGAACCTTCACCAACGGAGGAGCGAATGAAACCTGATAGCACCGAACCCAACATCCTGGTGCAGAGCTCGGCAGTCGATCTGGGCGATATGTTTCCCGAATATGCGAAGACCAACATCAATCAGGTCGCCGGAAAGTACTTCGGCCACCTAAGTTCGGCATCGGTCTACGTCACGCGCGACGGCATCACCTATCGCTGCACCGTGAACATGCAGATGGGCGCGCTCAAGATGATGACGGGCGAGGCCAAGAACAAGGATGTTTACGCCGCCTTCCGGGCCGCGCTGCAAAAGACGGCCAAGCAGCTTCGCCGTTCGAAGCGCGAGCTGCGCGAGGACAAAGCGGCGCGCACGGACAAGGATATGCTCCTGCGTGAAGGAACGGCGCCGCGCCGTACGCGGAGCCGCAGCGAAGAGGCCGCTCCGCCGGCCAACGACGAGGGCGACTACCGCGTCGCCGCCGAATAATCCGACAACCTGGCGCAGCGTGCGGAAAGGTAAAACCGGCTTTCCGCTCCGAGCGATGCGCTGCTCAAGGATCGGACCATCGCCGGGACGGTTGCCTACATGTCTGCGCAAATCCTCTGGCCGGGGAACGTGGCTCCCCGGCCAGAATGCGCAGCATGGCTTAATTCCCAACCGACCGCATCAGCGGCTGCGGCGGCACCATGATATTGTCGGAGATCACCTGCATGAATTCCATAATGGGCGCCGGGCGGCCGAACAGGTAGCCCTGTGCCTCGGCGCAGCCCTCGAGGCCGAGGAAGCGCAGCTCTTCGGAAGTCTCGACACCCTCGGCAATCACGAGAAGACCCAGGCCACGCCCGAGCCCGAGCACTGCGCGCACGATGGCGGCCGCCTGCGGGTTCGCATGAACCGCCTGGATGAAGGATCGGTCGATCTTGATCTTGTCGAACGGGAAGGCACGCAGGTTCGACAGAGAGGAATAGCCCGTGCCGAAATCGTCCATGGCGATGTTGACGCCGATCTCCTTCAGCCTTTGAAGGGAGAGAAGCGCGCGGTTGGGATCCCGGATCAGGGCCGTCTCGGTAATCTCGATCTCGAGCCGCTTCGCCGGCAGGTTGGTCTGCTCCAAGGTGGACTGGACGAATTCGACGAAGCCGTCGCTGGTGAGCTGGAGCGCCGAAACGTTCACGGCAACGGTCAGTGGCCGCTTCCAACTCGCGGCTTCGCGGCAAGCCTCCCGCATCACCCATTCGCCGATCTTCAGGATCAGCCCACTCTCTTCCGCGATCGGAATGAACACGGCGGGCGAGACATTGCCACGCGTTGGATGGCTCCAGCGCAGCAGGACTTCGAACCCGTTGACCTCGCCCGTGTCGACTTGCGCCTGCGGCTGATAGGCGAGGCTCAGTTCGTTGCTGGCGATGGCGCCGCGCAGATCGTGCTCGATGCTGCGCCGTTCCCGGATCTGGGCACCCATGGACGCTTCGAAGAAGCGATAGGTACCCTTGCCCTCCGTCTTGGCGCGGTAGAGCGCCGCATCGGCGCTGGAGAGGAGCTCGGTGCGGTCTTTTCCGTCGGAAGGATAGAGCGCGATGCCGATGCTGACCGACACAAGGCCGACCGGAACGCCTTCCTCTTCCCATTTAAGGCCCTTGAGAAGCGTTTCTGCGAGCTGCCCCGCCTGAGTGGGATCGTTCACGTGAGGCACGATGATCGCGAACTCGTCGCCGCCGAGCCGTGCGAACATCTGACCGTCGACGAGGGCCGAGGAGAGATGCTTGGCAATGTCCTGAAGCACCCGGTCGCCGGTGGCATGACCATAGAGGTCGTTGACATCCTTGAAGCCGTCCAGATCGAGGCATAGCAGCGCCATCTGCCCCTTGGTTCTCCGGTGCAGGCGTATTTCGCGGTCGAGGCGGTGATCGAAGCTCGCGCGGTTCTCCAGGCCGGTGAGTGGATCGTGATGAGCGAGATAGCGGATCCGGGCTTCCGCGTCGCGCCGATCGCGAAGATCGCGGAAGGCGACCACGGTATGCGCAGCGCCGTTGTAGGTGATTTGTCGGGCGATCACCTCGACAGGGAGGAGGGAACCGTCCCCATTTCGCAGGTCGGTCTCGACGGCGTGTCCCGGCCGCCCGAACAGCTTGCTCCGTTTGGCGCTGTCGGGAATCCAGGCCGCCAGGGACTGGCCGGCGATCTGCTCGGACGTGAGGCCGGTCAGGCGCGCGAAGCTCTGGTTGACCGTCACGATGGCGTCCCCGTCACAGAGGACGAGACCCTCGACCGCCGCGTCCGTGAGATCGCGCATGCGCTGCATCTCCAAAGAGGCGCGACGGCGCTCCCGGATGTCGAGGCTCAGGGCGACGACGGCGAGCAGCAGAATGGAGAGATTGACGAAGGCCACACCGCCGGCGAGCCAGTCGGTATGGATGGAAGAGGGCGAGAGCGGGATGCTGGGATCGGGCGTGATGCTGACCGCCCCCATGGCGGTAAAATGATGGCTGCAGATCGCCATCGTGAGCAGCAGCGCGCCGAGGAACGTGATCCCTTGCGACGAGCGATTGAGCACGGTCGCGAGGGCCATTGCGCCGAGAAGGCCGCCCAGCAGGATCGAGGCCGCCACCAGGGCGGAGTCCCAGGTAATGGTGCCGGCTACTTCGAAGGCGGCCATACCGGTATAGTGCATCACGGCGATGCCGCCGCCGACGGCGCCCCCGCCGATCCAAGGTGCGAAAGCAAGGCCCGGCAACAGCGCAGTGCCGAGGCCAATGCCCGTCAGCACCACGGCGGCGATGAGGGAGATGATCGTCAGCGTGACATTATAGGCCGTCGGAAGGGATGGCGAAAAGGCGAGCATCGCGATGAAATGCGTGGCCCAAATCCCGAAGCCCGTCGAGGCAGCGGCGATGGCCAGCCAGGCGAGCTGGCTGCTGCCCTTCATACGACGTGCGTGGTGGAGCAAGTTGATCCCCGTCAGCGATGCCAAAGCGCAGACAAGCGCTGCGAGAGCGACGAGCCGGAGATCGTGCTCGGAGACGATGCAATCGTAGACGGTCAGCATGGTGAGCCTTTGCAGATCGCCAGCCGCATCGATGTGATCGCGCGAAAGGGAGACTGGCCGGAAACTGAGATCGGGAAGGACAATCCGGCCTCTTACCGGTATGGCGGAGCGGCATCATGCCTATGGATCGGCATCACTCAGATGAGCCCAATCCGCCATGGATTTCGGAACAATGTCCCGCTCGGTAAGATGAGACATCGCCCGCGCAAGTCAACGAAGGGCAGGCGGGAAGGGAGGTCTATCGGGAGGCAGGGTTAACGGCACATTGGACGGTGTGCGTGACGGCGACGTCAGGTGGTCATTGCCAGCCGCCGAAAGGTCGGGACCAACAGGTAGTGCATTCACTCCCCACGTCATGGCCGGTCTTGTGCCGGCCATCCCGATACGGTGAGGTACAGAGCTTCAACTAATCGAGATCACCGGCACAAGGCCGGTGATGACGTGGAGGGTGTATCCGGATCACAGTCTTGGCGGAACCGCTAGGTCGCGAGGAGGCAGCGCCTCAAGCCGGCATCTGCGGCTCGGTGACCTTTCCGTCCTGGGTGAAGTCGTAGATCTTGCCGGTCTCGCTCCAGGAAGGCATTGCGAGCTTCACAATGTGAGGAGCGAGATCTTCCGGCGTCTTCAGAGTCAACGGATCCTCGCCGGGCATCGCGGCGCGGCGCATCGCAGTGCGCAGCGGGCCGGGATTGAGCAGCATGGCCCTGACCGGGGTCGTCGCCGTCTCGGCGGCATAGGTGCGCACCAGGGCTTCGAGGGCGGCCTTCGACACCGAATAGACGCCCCAATAGGCCCTATGTTTGTGGGCGGCGCCGGAGGTGATGAAGATCGCGCGGCCAGCATCAGAGGCTCGCAGCAGCGGATCGAGGGAGCGGATCAGGCGGTAATTGGCCGTCACGTTGACCGCCATCACCTCGTCCCAGACGGGCTGATCGATATGGGTGATCGGCGCAAGCTCGCCGAGTTGGCCCGCGTTGCCGAGCAGGATGTCGAGCTTGCCCCAGCGCTCGTAGATCGCGGCGCCCAAGCGGTCGAGAGCATCGAAATCCTTCAGGTTGACCGGCACGAGGGTTGCCGAGGCACCCTTGGCGCGGATCTCGTCGTCGAGGGATTCGAGAGCGCCCTGCGTCCGGGCTAGGGCGATCACGTGCGCGCCGGCTTCGGCAAGGGCGAGGGCCGCCGCGCGGCCGATGCCCCGCGAAGCGCCGGTGACGACTGCGACGCGGTTGTGGAGAGGCTTGTCCATGGAGATGCTCAGTCGGCTTCGGCGAGAACGGCGAGGCGGCGCGGGGTGGCGACAGCGAGATCCGTCAGCGCCGTCGGGTAGTCGCCCGTGAAGCAGTGGTCGGTGAATTGCGGCTGCGCCGGGTTGCGGCCCTTCTCGCCCATGGCGCGATACACGCCTTCGATGGACAGGAAGGCGAGCGAATCCGCCCCGATATACTGGCGCATCTGCTCCAGGTCGTGGGTGGCGGCGAGCAGCTTCTCCTTCTCGGGCGTGTCGATGCCATAGAAGTCGGGATGCGTGATCGGCGGGCTGGAGATGCGGAAATGGACCTCCTTCGCGCCGGCTTCGCGCATCATGCGCACGATCTTCACCGAAGTCGTGCCGCGCACGAGGCTGTCGTCCACGAGCACGATCCGCTTGCCGGCAATCGCCGAGCGGTTGGCGGAGTGCTTCATGCGGACGCCGAGTTCGCGCACCGACTGGGTCGGCTGAATGAAGGTGCGGCCCACATAATGGTTGCGGATGATGCCGAGTTCGTAGGGCAGGCCGCAGGTCTGGGCGTAACCCAGGGCGGCCGGCACGCCGGAATCCGGCACCGGGATCACCACGTCGGCATTGGCAGGCGATTCCAGGGCGAGTTCGCGCCCCATGCCCTTGCGGACCTCATAGACGCTGCGGCCGTTCACGACCGAGTCGGGACGGGCGAAATAGATATACTCGAAAATATCCGGGCGGGCGGTCTGCTCCGGGACGAAGCGGAAGGATTCAATGCCCTCATCCGAGATCACAACGCACTCGCCGTTCTCGATGTCGCGGATGAAGCGGGCGCCAATGATGTCGAGAGCACAGGTCTCGGAGGCGAGAATGTAGCGGCCGTCGAGTTCGCCTAGGACCAACGGGCGGATGCCCAGCGGGTCGCGGGCGCCGATCAGCTTCTTGTTGGTGAGGGCCACGAGGGCATAGGCGCCCTCGAGCTTCTGGATGGCCTCGACGAAACGATCGATGACCCGGTCCTTGCGGCTGCGGGCGACGAGGTGGACGATCACCTCTGTGTCGGTGGTCGACTGGCAGATGGCGCCGTCGCGGATGAGGTTGCGGCGAAGCGTCAGGCCGTTGGTCAGATTGCCGTTGTGGGCGACCGCGAAGCCGCCGCCGTCCAACTCGGCGAAGAGGGGCTGCACGTTGCGCAGCACCGTCTCGCCGGTGGTCGAGTAGCGGGTGTGGCCAATGGCCGAGAGACCTTCTAGGCGCTCGATCGTCGCGCGGTCGGAAAAGTTGTCGCCCACGAGGCCGAGCTTGCGCTCCGAATGGAAGACCGATCCGTCATAGGAGACGATGCCCGCCGCTTCCTGGCCGCGATGCTGGAGGGCATGGAGCCCCAGCGCCGTGATGGCGGCGGCATCCGGATGTCCGTAGATGCCGAAGACACCGCATTCTTCGCGCAGGGTATCGCCGTCGAGGTCCAGGTTCACCTGCTTCGGGGCGACCTGCCACGTCTCAGACAAAGCAGACATGATCATACCTTTGGGATTCGCGCCCCCACCGGCGCCGCCCTTATGTAGTCGGCATTCGACTAAACGCCAATGGCTATTCTGCCGCTGGCGGGAACGTGATGCCGGTTCGGGTGCAAACGCGGCTTTGCACGGTGGCCTCCGAGGCCGGATTTCTTAGACAATACCTGGAGTTGCGCAGGAAACGGGAAAGGCTTTCCGCACAATCCGCGAACGGCTCAGCTCCGCCGCTGAGGCGGCTGCGGTGCCGCGGGAGCGGCCGGGGCAGCGGGGCGCTGCGGATCGGGCTCTGCCGGCTCGGTCTCCGCCGGTGCCTCCTTGTTACGCAGGCGCTGGATCAGGGCCTCTGCATTCTCCGGCAACATGGCGATGATGCTGTCCCGGGCGTTCTCCATCGCGGGGCGGGTCTTGGAATCTGTTGCCCACACGGGTTCCTTGCCCTGAACCAGCCAGCCCAGGAACGCCCAGCCGATCACGCAGATCAGGAAGCCGCGTGCGGCGCCGAAGAAGAGCCCGAGGGTCCGGTCGAGGGCGCCGATGCGGGAATCGAGGATGAGGTCGGAAATCTGCACGGTGATGATCGACACGATGATCAGTGTCACTACGAAGATGCCGCCGATGGCCGCCACGAGCGCCACCGTGTTGCTGTGGATATATTGCTGTGCAATCGGCAGGGCAGTCGGGTGCAGGTACCAGGCCGCGGCGGCCGCCACGACCCAGGCCACGATGGCGAGCACCTCGCGGGTGAAGCCGCGCACGGCAGCAAGGAGAGCCGAGATCAGGACGATACCGATGACGACGAGGTCCAGAACGGAAACGGGCATGGGCTGGGCCTACGCAAAATAACAGGAATGGAGCCGCCTTCGCGGGTTCGGAGCCTGGCTCTATAGCGTTAACAAAGGCTTTCGTCACCCTTATGCCGCACAAAGAGCGAGCGAAGTGCAGGGCTTGGGCGGCATTTCCACTGCGTTCCGTTGAAGCGGGCGGGCCGGTCCCACGGGAAAGCCCTGGCGTCTCTACGTCAGGGCGGATCTTGAAGAGGTAAACTCGACGTGCCTCAAATCATGAGGAAGTCGTTGGCTGTCAAGGCAAGCCCTTTCGCCAGCTTGGCGATCTCGATGCCCTTTTCTCGACCGTTGCCGTCAGGGTCGAAGTAAACGAAACCGTTCTTCTTGTTGTAGTAGATATAGTCGTTCGAGTCATGAGGGGTATAGCTCTTGCCGAAGAACTTGCTCTCGAGCTTGCCCTTGGCCATGACCTTGTCGAGAGTGTAGTAATGCTTCTTATAGGGGTCCGACCCGGTAAAGACGGAGCGGATGAGATCCTTGACCGAAGCTTTTAACTTGAACGTCTTGAGGGACGATAGGCTCAACTGGATCGTGTCGTCTGCAACGTTGAAGTCGTTGATCTGGTCATAGGACCCGGCCTGTACAGGATTGTTGAACACGAAGGTGTCCTTGCCAGAACCGCCATACAGGATATCCTTGCCGGTGCCGCCGTTGATGATGTCGTCCCCGTCATCACCATAAATCCGGTCGTTGCCGGAACCGCCATCGATCTTGTCGTTTCCCCCACGGCCGTAGATGCGGTCATTGCCGTTCCGGCCGTAAATGAGCTCGCCTCCAGCGCCACCGTAGATCGTGTCGTTCCTCGACGTGCCGTTGCGCAATTCCAGCACGTCGGTGACGGCGATCGTCATCGTCTCGACATAGCTGTTGTTGTCGCTGTCCGTGACCTGGATCCTGACCTGATGCGAGCCAGCGCTCACATAGTCCAGCTTCGAGCCGTCCTGTACAACCAGCTTGCCGTCCACAATACCGAAGCGACCATCCGCGTCATCGAGCAGTGTGAAACTCAGAAGATCGTTCAGGTTGGCATCTGTAGCGGACAAAACGCCGATGACCGTGCCGGCACCGGAATGCTCCGGGATCGAAGCTCTCGACAGCGCAATGTCGGACGGGGCCACATTGTCGAGCACATTGATCATGAAAGGGGTCGTGTCGATGGTCGTCGGTTCGCTTGTCGCATTGCTCGTTGCGCTCACGGAGATGGTGAAAGCCCTTTGCCCCGCATCGTAATCAAACAGGGCGAGCGCGGGATTTTTTACGACGAGCTCATAGAGGCCGGTTGCGGCGTTGAGCTTGATCTCGAAACGCTCCATCAAGCTGTCTGCAAGCGTGTAAGTGAACGACTCGTTGGCTTTCCCGCCTAGGACGCTCAGGGTGCCGATGACAGTCCCAGCCTTCGGATTCTCCAGAAGACTGGTTGCGGATAGAATGATCGAAGCCATATTCATGCCCCTTCAAAAAATTGGCGTGTCCAGGCCTATGGAACCTTGGCCTTGCGATGGCGCAGTCGCGCGCGGATCATTTAATTATTACAATATAACATATGAACGCCAGTGCAACAGAGTCGCATGGTTGAGCGTACATTAATGATTCTCGAATGAACCGGAGGTCATTGAAGGAAAGCGCTGCGCATTCCTTCACCTTGAGGGTCGCGATGGGCTTCGTGCCGCCGACGCCGTCCGAACTTCGGACCGCCACGGATCTTTGGGAAGGCAGGCACAATTGTGGAGCGGTCGTCGTCACGGCGAACCACCGCCGGTGGGGTGGACGGAAGAGTTCTTCTCAAATGAAGATCAGATCGTAGGCCTTGACAGAAATTTCAGCCTTTGAGTCGAAAGCAGCAGTGCCTGGATGTGTGGTTTCCGGCCCAGAGCTGTGGTCGGCGGAACTGAGCTTCGTAATATCGAAGCTGCCCTTCCTGGAAAGGGTCGGGCCGGTGAGTTCCGTGATGTCGAAGCTGCCTTTCCGCGTAAGGCTGAAGCTGTCGAGTTCAATGGTTGGAGCATTTAAAAGGTTCTTTGCCATTGTTTCCCCCTACAGATTGAAAGTACCACTTGGTCATTTATTGCTACGAGATACAGTAACATTAACCTGTCAAGCAGAATATTGTCCTACCGAAGCGGCACATCTCGTCTATCCGGCCTTGCGTCGGCGGGCCGCGATTCCTGCAACGAGATCAGTGATATGGCCGATGGATGAGGAGGCCAGCGGCAGCTTCTCCTTGTTGGATTTATCCACACGCGGTGCCGGAGCGACCGCACCTGAAAACCCGAGCTTCGCGGCCTCCTTCAGCCGTGCCTGCTCCTGGGCCACGGGCCGGATAGCGCCGGAAAGGCCCATTTCGCCGAAATAGACCGTGTCCGGCGGCAAGGGGTTGCCTGACAGAGACGACACCAGGGCTGCGGCCGCCGCGAGGTCTGCCGCGGGCTCCGTGATGCGCAACCCGCCTGCGACATTGAGATAAACGTCGTGCATGCCGAGCTTCAGGCCGCCATGGGCCTCCAGCACGGCGAGTACCATGGACAGGCGGCTCTGGTCCCAGCCGACGACCGCCCGGCGCGGCGTGCCGAGGGACGTTGGAGCCACAAGGGCCTGGATCTCGACGAGAAGCGGGCGGGTGCCTTCCATCCCGGCGAAGACCGCCGTTCCAGCTGTGGCCATGTCGCGTCCCGCGAGGAACAGTTCGGACGGGTTGGAGACCTCCCGCAGGCCCTGGTCCGACATCTCGAACACGCCGATCTCGTCGGTGGGGCCGAAGCGGTTCTTGACCGCGCGCAGAATACGGAAGTGGTGGCCCGTATCGCCCTCGAAGGACACCACCGCATCGACCATGTGCTCGACGACGCGCGGGCCGGCGATCTGCCCGTCCTTCGTTACGTGGCCGACGAGGATCACGGCGGTACCCGTCGTCTTGGCGAAGCGGATCAGCGCCTGGGCCGAGCCGCGCACTTGGGTGACGGTGCCGGGAGCGGATTCCACCGTTTCCGTCCACATGGTCTGGATCGAGTCGATGATGGCGAGCGCGGGCGGGCGGCCCTGGCTCAGGGTGGCGATGATGTCCTCGACATTCGTCTCGGATGCGAGTTCGACGGGCGCCTGTCCGAGGCCGAGGCGCTCGGCCCGCAGACGCACCTGCGCCACCGCCTCTTCGCCCGAGATATAGGCGACACGCTCGCCCCGATTGGCGAGGGCTGCGGAGGCCTGCATGAGAAGGGTCGACTTGCCGATGCCGGGATCGCCCCCGAGAAGAATGATCGAGCCGTGCACGAAACCGCCGCCGGTGACCCGGTCGAGCTCCGCGATGCCGGAGGGCGTGCGCGGCGCTTCCTTGGTTTCGCCGGAGAGCCCTTCGAGCGGAAAGATCCGGCCCTTGGCACGGGACGGACGCGTGGCGACGGGGCCCGCCATAGGGCTGGCGGAGCCGGCCTCCTCGGCGATGGTGTTCCAGCCGCCGCAAGCCTCGCACTTGCCTTTCCAGCGATTATAGACAGCGCCGCATTCCTGGCAGACGAAAGAGGGGTGACGTTTGGCCATCAGCCTTGTCCCCCGCGATAGGCGCGGGCATAGCGTGTGCCGAGACTGGTCAGGATCTCGTAGCCGATGGTGCCGGCGCGGCGTCCGACCTCATCGATGGTCAGGTCGCCGCCGATGAGGGTGACCGTATCGCCGCGTTGGATCTCCTTTTCCGGCACTGCCGTGACGTCGATGGTAATCAGATCCATCGAGACGTTGCCGGCGAAGGGGCAGGGGTGGCCCGCCACCATGATCATGCCGGCAAGCAGGTCCTCGCCGCTCTTGCCCCGCGCGCTGGCGGAACGCGGATAGCCGTCCGCATAGCCGACGGACAGGGTGGCGATGCGGCGCTTCTCCAGGGCCAGCCAGCGGCCGTTATAGCCGACCGTGTGGTCGGCCTCGACCCAGCGCAGTTGCACGATCCGCGCTTCCAGGCCCACGACCGGCTTCATGGGATTGTCCCGGTCCGGCGTCGGATTGCCGCCGTAGAGGGCATAGCCCGGGCGCACGAGGTTGTAGCGCGGCTTGTCGCGCAGGAAAATGCCAGAGGAATTCGGGAGCGAGGCGGGGATCCAGGGCAGAGAGGAACGCACGGCCTCGAAGGCCTCGATCTGCTCACCGTTCAGGGGA
Organism: Microvirga sp. 2MCAF35; assembly: GCF_052115545.1. Classification (NCBI taxonomy): domain Bacteria; kingdom Pseudomonadati; phylum Pseudomonadota; class Alphaproteobacteria; order Hyphomicrobiales; family Methylobacteriaceae; genus Microvirga; species Microvirga sp. 2MCAF35. Next base: position 131,842 of record NZ_JBFRGW010000005.1, on the reverse strand, counting down.
TTGTCGTTCTCCTCCGCACTCACGAAGTGGCTTATCAGGAGCGCGGTCTCAAAATCCTTCAGCTCCGCCCGATCTTTGAGCGCGAGCCCCTGCGGCACGGTGAGACCGAGCCGGTTCATCCCAGTATCGACATGGATCGCGGCGGGCCGCCTCTGACCGTCGGCACGGCAGAACCCGGCCCATTCCTCGATTTCCTCAAGGGAGCCCAGAACCGGGCGTAGACCGTATGCCGCGTAAGTCGGTCCGGTGCCGGCGAAGAGGCCGTTCAGCACATAGATCGTCGCGTCCGGCACCACGGCGCGTACGCGGATCGCCTCGCTTAAGTGCGCCACGAAGAAGGTGCGGCAGCCGGCTTTGCCGAGGGCGGGAACGGCCTGCTCGATGCCGATGCCGTAGGCGTTCGCCTTGACGACGGCAGCCGTCTCCGCGCCGCCCGCCTTGTCGCGCAAGGTGCGCCAGTTCGCCCCGAGGGCGTCGAGGTCGATGTGGAGGATGCCTCCGGCGGCGCTCGCGGGGATGCCGCCGGTGGTTTCATGCTGAGAGGTGAGCTTGGTCAATCGCCAATCCGTTCGGGAAGTTTGTCTTCATCCGCAAGGTCGGTGAAGCGGGTGATGTCGGCCTGGAAGGCGAGCTGAACGGTGCCTGTGGGACCGTGACGCTGCTTGCCGATGATGACCTCGGCCTTGCCGTGAACCTGATCCATCTCCGATTGCCACTTGAAATATTCCTCGGTGCCGGGTTTCGGCTCCTTGTTCTTCAGATAGTACTCCTCGCGGTAAACGAACATGACCACGTCGGCGTCCTGCTCGATCGAGCCCGATTCACGAAGGTCGGAAAGCTGCGGCCTCTTGTCGTCGCGGGATTCGACCTGACGGGAGAGCTGGGAGAGGGCGATGAGCGGGACGGAAAGCTCCTTGGCGAGCGCCTTGAGGCCGGTGGTGATCTCGGTCAGCTCCTGCACGCGGTTCTCGCCCTTCTTGGCCGAACCTGAGAGGAGCTGGAGGTAGTCGACGATGAGGATGTCGAGGCCGCGCTGGCGTTTGAGACGGCGTGCGCGGGCGGTGAGCTGCGCGATGGAAATGCCGCCGGTCTGGTCGATGTAGAAGGGGATCGACTGCATCTCCCGGGCGGCTTCCGTGATCTTGTAGAAGTCGTCCTCGCGCATGTCGCCACGGCGGATCTTATAGGACGGCACGCCCGATTGCTCGGCGATGATACGAGTCGCGAGCTGCTCGGCCGACATTTCGAGGGAGAAGAAGCCGACGATGCCGCCATTCACGGTCTTCAGGTTGCCGTCCTGCTGCTTCTCGGCCCGATAGGCCTTGGCGATGTTGAACGCGATGTTCGTCACCAGCGAGGTCTTACCCATCGCCGGTCGACCGGCGAGGATGACAAGATCCGACGGCTGCAGGCCGCCGAGGGACTTGTCCAGGTCGATGAGCCCCGTCGAGATGCCCGAGAGGGCGCCTTCGCGCTTGTAGGCAGCGGCCGCCATGTCGATGGCGGCGGTGAGCGCATCGGAAAAGCGCTGGAAGCCGCCGTCCGATCGGCCGGTTTCCGCGAGCGAATACAGGCGACGCTCGGCCTCTTCGATCTGGTCGCGGGGCGAGGAATCCACCGGTGCGTCGAAGGCGACGTTCACCATCTCCTCGCCGATGTTGATCAGGTTCCGGCGCACCGCCAGATCGTAGATCGTGCGGCCGTAATCCTCGGCGTTGATGACGGTCGTCGCCTCCGCGGCCAGGCGCGCAAGGTACTGGGAGACCGTGATGCCCCCGAGATCCTGGTCGCCCAGGAAGGTCTTCATGGTGATCGGCGTGGCGACCTTGCCGGCCTTGATCAGGCTCGTCGCTACCTCGTAGATGCGCCGGTGCAGGTCTTCGATGAAGTGGGCGGCTTCGAGGAAGTCCGAGACGCGGTAATAGGCGTCGTTGTTGACCAGAATCGCGCCCAGCAGAGCCTGTTCGGCTTCGAGGTTGCTGGGGGGCGTCCGAAACTGCGGCTCGGCGGTTTCGAGGCGGGCGATCAGGGCATTGGCGGTGGCCATCTGGCGCTCCGGAAACAGATAAGGGTTCAGAGTCTCTTAGACCGCAATTGGTGTCCTAAAGGTTGCCGGGCGGACACGAAGCCGGGACTCCTTCCATCTGTCCTCGCTGTCCTCGATTCTCACACCGTTCATCTTTCCGCAGGCGTCTCGGCTTGACTCTTCAACAAGTGTGAAACCCAACGAAAAACGCTCCCCGTCGAATCGATGGAGAGCGCGATTTTAGAACAAATCAAGAACTAGAGCAATCGGTCCAGCTTGGACCGGTTTTTCCGTCATCACCGGCCTTGGGCCGGTGATCTCGATCCGAGAAGCGCCGAGCCTCACTTATCGGGATGGCCGGGACGAGTCCGGCCATGACGTCGCGGGTGCCATTCCCAGCCATATCCGGCCGGGAACAGCAGATTGCCTCAGAGCTCTTCGTCGCCGCCGGCTTCGGCCAAGGCAGCGCCGACTTCGAGGCCGAGGTCGTCGAGGTTGGTCTCTTCCCGGGTCGTGACCGACTCGCCGCGAGCCTGACGCTCGGCTTCCTCGGGGCTGCGGGCGACGTTGATGGTCACCTGAACCTCAACCTCCGGATGGAGGGCGACCGGCACGTTGTGCAGGCCGATGGTCTTGATCGGCTGGCTGATCGCGATCTGGTTGCGGTCGACCGTGAAGCCGTTCTGGCTCATGATCTCGGCGAGGTCACGGGTCGAAACCGAGCCGTAGAGCACGCCGGTCTCGCCGGACTGGCGCAGGATGATGAAGCTCTGGCCGTTCAGCTTCTCACCGACGACTTCTGCATCCTTGCGGCGCTCGAGGTTGCGGGCCTCGAGCTGGGCGCGCTGGGTCTCGAAATGCTTCTTGTTGGCATCCGTGGCGCGCAGGGCCTTGCCGCGCGGCAGGAGGAAGTTGCGGGCGTAGCCGGAACGGACCTTCACGGTCTCGCCCATCTGGCCGAGCTTTGCGACGCGCTCGAGAAGGATCACTTCCATGGTTGTCTCCTTTAGGTTCGTGATCAGGTGGAAAGGGTTGGAGGCGGGTTCGGCCGCGTGCCGAAGCGGCGGCGCAGGCCGAAGACGGTGTCGGCAATGCCGAACAGGGCCAGGGCGACCATCAGGATGCCCTGGGTGACGAAGATCAGCACGTACAGTGCCGACAGGATGAACGAACGTCCCGACTTGCCCCGCGTGCGGTCGTGGATGGCTGCCAGGCCCTGCAGGGCGAAGGCCATCAGGAAAGCGCCGGACAGGGCCATTCCAAGGGCCCCGATGAAACCGTCGAAGCTGGCGATGATGAGGGCGCCCACCAGGATCAGTCCGACGGGCCGCGGCATCACCAGTTCCGGCACCGGTACCCAGGGGCGCGGCAGGCGCTTGGAAGCCTGCACGATCCGTGCGGCTGCCCATAGGTAAAGCGCCAGCACGGTGGCAAAGCCCTGGGCCGAAAGGAAGGGCGTCAGGCGCGCGAAGATGCTGACCAGTTCCTCGCGGGTGTCCGCGTCGAGCGCATTGGGTCCCGACGTGGTGAATTGCGTGTCGACGAAGGCTTCGGCGACCGCACGGGCATTCTGGTTGAAGGTCGCGAAATCGCCACCCGTCGAGATCACCCCGGCGGCGATGATGGTGAGTGCTGCCGTAGCGGCAATCCAGGCCAGGAGCCGGCCGACGGGATACCATTCCATTGTGCCGTCCGCGCTGGGACGTCCAAGCAGGGCAAGGTAGGACAGCCACCAGGCGGGCAGGGCCGTGATGAGGGCAAAGCCCAATCCGCTGAGAGGCGACAGGATCAGGGCAATCGCAATGCCGCCGATGAGGGCTGCGATGAGCCCCGAGCGGTGATCCCAGCCGAGGGACACGATCAGAACGGGAATGGGGGCAAGCAGATACAGCACGGCCGCGAGCGGGGTCGCCTTGACGATCACCGCGGTCAGAAGGGCCGATACGAGGCCCGCGCCTATGCCTGTTGCAACAAAATGCATCGTCTCGCTGTCCCGCTGCTCATGGCAGGGTTAGGGGCCGGTGCCCCAACTGACCCGGCGGATTTTCACCGCTGGACGAAGGATGGAAACTCTCTATCTCATCCTGAGGAGCAGCGAAGCTGCGTCTCGAAGGAGGCTCCAGAGATTGCCGGAACCGCCATCCTCGTCCTTCGAGACGCCGCCGATGGCGGCTCCTCAGGATGAGGATGGCTATTTAGTGGGCTGGCCCGAAGGCCAGCCCGGTACTCTTAGCGGATCACGTAGGGCAGGAGGCCCAGGAAGCGGGCGCGCTTGATCGCCTGGGCGAGCTCACGCTGCTTCTTGGCCGACACGGCCGTGATGCGCGAAGGAACGATCTTGCCGCGCTCGGAGATGTAGCGGGACAGGAGCTTCGTGTCCTTGTAGTCGATCTTCGGAGCGTTGGGACCCGAGAACGGGCAGGTCTTGCGACGACGGAAGAACGGACGGCGACCGCCGCCGGCAGCGCCACCAGTAGCACCAAATGCCATGATTAAGCCTCCTCGCCTTCGTTGCCGCCCTCAGGGCCGCCATCGCGCTCACGGCGCTCGCGGTCCTTGCGCTCATCGCGGTCGCGCTTCTGCATCATCACGGACGGCTCGGTCTCGAGCTCTTCGACCTTGATGGTCATGAAGCGAAGGATGTCTTCGTTGATGCGCATCTGACGCTCCATCTCGGCCACGGCCGGGGCCGGAGCGTTGAGGTTGAACATCGTGAAATGCGCCTTGCGGTTCTTCTTGATCCGGTAGGCGAGGGACTTCACGCCCCACATCTCGGTCTTGTCGACGCTGCCGCCGTTCTGCTCGATGACGCCCTTGTACTGGTCGACCATTGCTTCGACCTGCTGCGGGGTGACATCCTGGCGAGCCATAAAGATATGCTCATAGAGAGGCATAGTGGGCCTTTCTCAGGTTTGAGGTTCAAGCCGTGGCACTGCTTTGAGGAGTGTTGCGGCCGTTTCGCGCGTCCGAACGGCGCCAAGCCCTTCGAGCCTGCAAGGCCCGAGCGGTTGTCGAAGGCGGAGACACGGGACGACGGGATCCAAACCCCTGTGCGGCAAGCCGCACCGTCCGTTCAGCCCCCGGCCGGAGCGAACGCGAAGCGGGGGCTATAGTCGATTTGGGTCGGGAAGGCAAGGGAGGTCTATGGCACAGGCCTGAGCGACAATTCGCCGTTGAAAGCGCGTCCGGATCCGTTTTGGGCCTCTAGCCAACGAGGGGCTCTAGGTTAAAACCACCCTTATGACAGCTCCTCCTCTACGCCTCGGCGTCAATATCGATCACGTCGCGACCGTGCGGAATGCGCGCGGCGGCATTCATCCCGATCCGGTCCGGGCCGCTCATCTGGCCGTTCTCGCCGGAGCCGACGGAATAACGGCTCATCTGCGCGAGGACCGGCGCCACATCCGGGATCAGGACATGGAGCGGCTCAAGCGTCAGCTCTTCGTGCCGCTCAATTTCGAGATGGCGGCTACACCTGAGATGGTGGCGCTCGCCGCCCGGATCCATCCGCATGCGGCCTGCCTTGTCCCGGAGAAGCGCGAGGAGCGGACCACGGAAGGGGGGCTCGACATCATCGGCGCCCATGCCCATCTGCGTCCGGTGATCCAGGAACTGAAGAGCGAGGGCATCCGGGTGTCGCTGTTCGTCGAGCCGGAAATCGCCGTCATGGACGCCGCCTGCAACCTCGGGGCGCCCGTGGTCGAGCTTCATACGGGGACCTATTGCGAGGCGGTCGCCGATGGAGACGAGGCCAGAATCGCCCATGAGCTGGAGCGCTTGAAGCGCGCGGCCGAGCACGGGGCGGGGCTCGGCCTCGAAATCCACGCGGGACACGGCCTCGCCCTCGATTCGGTGCGTCCGGTCGCGGCCATTCCGCAGATCGTGGAACTCAATATCGGCCATTCCCTGATCGGGGAGGCGATCTTCGTCGGCCTCGACGAGGCGGTAAGGGCGATGCGCGCCGCCATGGACCAGGGCCGGGCACAGGTGGCGGCGTGATCATCGGCATCGGCTCCGACCTCTGCGACATCCGGCGCATCGAAAAATCGCTCGAACGCTTTGGCGAGCGCTTCACCCACCGCATCTATACGGAAGGCGAGCGGGCGCGGAGCGACAGGCGGGCTGCCCGAGCGCCCTCCTATGCGCGGCGCTTCGCGGCCAAGGAGGCCTGCGCCAAAGCCTTGGGAACGGGACTGAGCCACGGCGTTTTCTGGCGCGACATGGAGGTGGTCAATCTCCCGACCGGCCGCCCGACCCTGCGGCTGACCGGGGGAGCCCTGGAGCGCCTGAAGGCCATGACGCCGGCGGGACACCGGGCGGTCGTCCACGTGTCCCTGACCGACGACCCGCCCCTGGCTCAAGCCTTCGTGATCATCGAGGCGCTGCCCGTGTGAGGTGGGGCTGCGTTGCGGCAGGACGCGCCTTAGGTTAGAGCATGCCGCAACAGGACGGATTCCGGCATCCCGACGAGAGGGCCGGAGCAAACACATCAATCGAGAGTGGTTTGCCCTTGGGGCTTAAGTGCAAACCCCTCTCGACTTGCCACCGGACGAAGACGGCCTTCGCCGTCACGGTCCAAGAGCATAGGTCGACGGACGTGAGCGATAAAAGCAGCAAATACGTAGGTAGCAGCGCGAAGAACGAAGAAGGCGGCCTTTGGGAAACCATCAAGGTCATCATCCAGGCGCTCCTGATCGCGGTGGTCGTACGCACCGTGCTGTTCCAGCCCTTCAACATCCCGTCGGGATCCCTGATCCCGACCCTGCTGATCGGCGACTACCTGTTCGTTTCCAAGTATTCCTACGGCTATTCCAAGCACTCGATTCCCTTCAGCCCGAACATCTTCTCCGGCCGCATCTTCGGCTCCGAGCCGAAGCGCGGCGAGATCGCCGTGTTCAAGCTGCCGAAGGACAATTCGACCGACTACATCAAGCGGGTCATCGGTCTGCCGGGCGACAAGATCCAGGTGATCAGCGGCGTGCTGCACATCAACGGCCAGCCGGTCCAGCGCGAGCGCGTCGAGGATTACAAGACCACGGACCTCTACGGCCGCACGATCTCCGTGCCGCAATACAAGGAGACGCTGCCCGGCGGCGTATCCCATTTCGTCATCGAGCGTGACGGCGACCGCGGCTACTGGGACAACACCAACGTCTACACGGTGCAGCCCGGTCACTTCTTCATGATGGGCGACAACCGCGACAATTCCACCGACTCGCGCGACGAGGCGAGTGTCGGGCAGGTGCCGTTCGAGAACCTCGTCGGCCGCGCCGAGATCATCTTCTTCTCCATCGACGAGAGCGCCTCCCTGTGGCGTCCTTGGGAATGGCCGCAGAAGATCCGGTGGAATCGTCTCTTCGAGCGGATCCAGTAACCCGTGGCACGCCGCAAGCCGAACCTCGACGAGCTTCTGAAGAAGCTCGACTACCAATTCGAGAAACCTGAACTCCTGGACGAGGCGCTGACCCATGTCAGCGCCCCCCAGGCGTCCGGGCAGAGCTATCAGAGGCTGGAATTCCTGGGCGACCGGGTGCTCGGCCTCGCGATTGCGGGACTGCTCTACAGGAAATTTCCCGGCGCGCCCGAGGGCGAGCTCTCACGGCGTCTCGCGGAGCTCGTGCGGCGCGAAAGCTGCGCCGAGATCGCGATGACGTGGGACGTCGGGCCCTATCTCAAGCTCGGCGCCGGCGAGGCCCATTCGGGTGAGCGGCGCAACCAGACCATCCTGGCGGATGTGTGCGAGGCGATCATCGGCGCGGCCTTCCTCGACGGCGGCTACGAGGCAGCCAGCGCGCTCGTGGAGCGCTCGTTCCAACCCCTGCTGGAGGCTCCGCGCCGTCCTTTGCGCGATCCGAAGAGCGCCCTGCAGGAATGGGCGCAGGGACAGGGTTTTCCGCCACCGACCTATTCCGTGGCGGAGCAGACCGGGCCCGACCATGCGCCGAAATTCCGGGTCATGGTCAAGGTGAAGGGCGCCGAGGGCGAGTTCGGCTCGGGCACTTCGAAGCGCATCGCGGAACAGGCTGCGGCGCGAAGCCTTCTCTTGAGAGAGGGCGTGTGGACGGAGGAAGAGCATGGAACAGCCTGAGCAGACCAACACGAAGGCCGGTTTCGTCGCTCTCATCGGCGCGCCGAACGCGGGCAAATCGACTCTCCTGAACTCGCTCGTCGGGTCCAAGGTCTCCATCGTGTCGCGCAAGGTGCAGACGACGCGCGCCCTGGTACGCGGCATCGCCATCGAAGGCGAGGCGCAGATCGTCTTCGTGGACACGCCCGGCATCTTCAAGCCGAAGCGGCGCCTCGACCGGGCCATGGTCACGTCGGCCTGGGGCGGAGCAGGGGATGCGGACGTGATCGCGCTCCTGCTCGACGTGCGCAAGGGCATCGACGAGGAGGCCGATGCGATCCTCGACAAGCTGCCCGACCTGAAACGCCCGAAGGTGCTGATCCTCAACAAGATCGACCTGATCGAACGCTCGAAGCTCCTGGAGCTGTCCGCGAAGCTCAACGAGAAGGTGCCCTTCGCGCACACCTTCATGATTTCGGCCCTGAAGGGCGACGGCATCCAGACCCTGAAGCGTCAGCTCGCCGAGATGATGCCGGAAGGACCCTGGCTCTATCCGGAGGACCAGATTTCCGACGCGCCCCTGCGCATGCTGGCCGCCGAGATTACCCGTGAGAAGATCTACGAGCGCCTGCACGAGGAGCTGCCGTACCAATCCACCGTCGAGACCGACCAGTGGCAGGTGCGCCCCGACGGCTCGGTGCGCATCGAGCAGACCGTGTTCGTCGAGCGCGACAGTCAGCGCAAGATCGTCCTCGGCAAGGGCGGCCAGACCATCAAGGCCATTGGCCAGGCGGCCCGCAAGGAAATCGCCGAGATTGCCGAAAGCCCCGTGCACCTCTTCCTCTTCGTGAAGGTGCGCGAGAACTGGAGCGACGATCCGGAGCGCTATCGCGAGATGGGGCTGGAGTTCCCGCGGGGTTGAGGATCAAGCGCGATAGGCCGTTCTCAACCCGCCCCAGTGGCGTCCGAGAATGCGGATCGGAGCGTCGACCTCCTGCATCATGACGACCTTGCCGCCGCCCATGTCGCGGGCGTAGGCCTGCACCACGAAGGGTCGGGTAGAACGGGCGGCCGTGATGCCGGCGCGGTCGTCGAAGATGCGCCTGTTCCGGGCATTGGCCGCGTTCCATACCGGATCGCCTGCGCGCTGGGGCTGCGAATAGAGCCGGTTGTGGACCGGGATGTAGCCGTTGCGGTCGATCGCGAGGCAGAAGGCCATGGCCGGATCGGACGCGAGAACCTTTTCCAGGAGAGACGGCAGAAGCTGTTCGAAGACCGAAAGATAGGCCGTCCCGTACTGAGCGGGTTCGGTGCCCGGCAGCAATTTGTAATCGGTGTCGAACACGGCCTCGCGGGAAACCGAGCCGTCGGATACCGCCTGTTCGATCAGCATTTTGACCTGACGAGCCGTTTCCTGGGCGAGAAGGATGCGCGGTTTATAGGTTGCTTCGGCCTGGGCGATGAAGCTGCCGATGCGGCCGTGGGTCTCGCTGTCGCAATGATCGAAAGCGCAATGGATGCCCATCGGGCTCGTCGCCACGACACGCAATCCGACGCGGCCGATTGCCTGGGCGTCGATCTCGGCCCTCATGCCGGCCTCGATGCGCAGATCGGCGGCTGGAGCGAGCAGGAGGCCGCCGTGGCTGATATCGATCAGCCGGGTGGGGGCGCCGCGCCCGCCGATCCAAACGGTCGCCGGACGGTCGACGGGGAGGCGATCCGATAGCCGCCGGTCGCCCAGTTCGCTCTGGCGCATGACGGTAACGAACCGCTGCCCCAGAGCCTTGGCGAGCCCGTCCGCCGTCTTCGCGGCCTGATTGGCTTGATGCGCCCTTTGACCGGCATCGAGCGAGATTCTGTCTACGTCGCCCGCGTGCTGGTTTACCTTGCCGACGCTGCCTGACGTCACGCTCGCGAGGCGGGATGCTTCGCCAATGGCCGCATTCTGCTCGGCGACCGCGTTTCGCACCGTGTCGAAGACGGGGCCGACGCCCTGGACGACTTCAACCACTTCGGCGATGGCGCTCGTGGAGGCTTGGGCCGTCTCGCGCAGATAATCGATTCGCAAGCGGATATCGTCGGCGGCTCGAGCGGTCTGGGTGGACAGGACTTTCACCTCCGACGCGACCACCGCGAAGCCCTTTCCGGCTTCGCCGGCTCGCGCAGCCTCGATGGTGGCGTTGAGCGCGAGCAGGTTCGTCTGCCGCGCGACCGTGGAGATCGTATCGACGATGCATACGATTTCAGCCGTGGCGGCGGAGAGCTGCGTGATGAGGCTGCTCGCCCTCTGGGCTGTACGGACTGCGTTGTCGATCCGCTCGCTCGCATGATCCATGGCGCGGCCGATCTCGGCCGATGTGACCGCTAGTTCCTCGGTCGACGAGGCAAGGGCAAGGGTTTCGCCCGAAGCCGTCCTGCACGACGAGGCAAGCTCGCCCCCATGGGCGCGAATCTCCGCCAGATCCTTCCCGACCGCCGCGACATCGGCGGCGGCGACCGCAATGGCCTGCGTGACGCCGTGGATGGCCTTCAGGACGTCGGCCTCCAATGAGTTCAGGATTTCAGTGTCCAGACCGCTCTCGCGCAGGACGATTGGCGTCGGCTCCTCCGGGATGTTCGGAACAGTATTGTCCAAAGCATCCGCGTGTTGAGCACGCCGCAGAATGCCGAACATGCTTGCCCCCCGTATTGTCTTCTTGACCAAGCGTCACCTCGAAAGGTTAACGAAGGAAAAATACTTGAGAGGCGTTCTCCTAAGGTCTTAGGAGTTAGGGCATTTTCGATCTTTAGCCTTGAGTTCCTGTTGGGCCGTGGCTCCAAAGAAAAGCCGGGAGGATCGTCTCCTCCCGGCCCTGATTTTTACTGCTGGTTCTGGCCCTGCAGCAGCGGGGTGATCCGGCGCATGGTCACGCGGCGGTTTTCTCGTTCCGGCCCGGGCGTGTTCACCTTCAGATATTGCTCGCCGTAACCCTGCGTGGTGAGGTTCTCGGCGGGGATCTGGTAGCGCTGCGTCAGGATGGTCGCGACGGTCTCCGCGCGCCGGTCGGACAGGGTCAGGTTGTCCTCGTCCGCACCGACCGCATCCGTGTGACCCTCCACGAGGAAGATCTCGTTCGGATTGCGGGAGATGGCTTGGCGCAACCCGTCCGCGATGCCTCTTAGGGAGTCGATCTGGTCCGGCGGCAACTCCCACGAGCCGAACTCGAAGTTGATCGTATCGACATCGACGCGGCGCATGCGCTCGCGAAGCGGCTGGCTGCGGCGGACCTCGTCGAGGGTGTAGGCCCGCTCGATGCGCTCCACCGGCGGTGCCGTGAAGGCTCGCACGATATCGGCCTCTGAGGCACGCTCCGTCTCCACGATGTACTCCTCGCGCGGGATCCGGACCGTCGGAGGAGGCATGCGGATGACCTCCTCTTCCACGTATCCGTAGCCGGGGCGACGTTCGATGCCGCTGCGCCGGTTCTCGATGAGCACGACCTCGCGGCCCGCCGGTTCGCGGCGGATGCGGCGGATCAAGTTGCCGTCCTGGTCGCGCACTGTCACGATCTCCGAGCCGTCGGGGCGGCGTACGATCGTCACCTCCTCGTCGGCACCGCGTCGCTCGGTGCGTATATCGGCATCGCGGTAGGTCTGGCGGAAGCGCTCGGTTTCATCGTGGCGGATGATGACCTGATTGCCCTCGCGGATGATCGTCCGGTTGCCCGGCTCTTCGATGATGACCCGGTCGCCCTCGCGCCGCTCGCGGCGCTGGTTGCGCAGGTCCTCGATGCGAACCCGCGACGGATCGAGGGGCTCGCCCCGGCTTGGCGCGCCCTTTTGGAATCCGGGCCGTCCGGGCACCTGCTGGAACTGTCCGCCGGGAGCCGGCGGTGTCGGCTGCTGAGCGCGGGGTGCCGGAGCGGGCGCTGCGGGAGCAGGAGCCGGCGCCCTGGTCGGCGCGGCCGGTTGGGCGGTCGGAGGCGCAGGAGGCGCGCTCGGCTGTTCCTGAGTCGGCCGCTGGCCGCGCGTGCGGTCTGGATTCTCGGTGTTGTCGGAGCGGCCCGGGCGCTGGCGTTCCGCCGGCGGCGCGAGGTTGGGTGCCGGTGGCTGAGGAGCGGGGGCCGGAGGTGCTGCCTGTTGCGGGGCCGGGGGAGGGGCAGCCGGACGCGGCTGGCCGGCCGGAGGCTGCTGCCGAGGACGCTCGGCCGGTGCCTGCTGGCGCTGCTCCTGCGGGGCTGGGCGTTGCGGCTGTGGAGGGGCTTCAGCCGGGGGCTGGGGCCTTGCGGCCGGTGGCTGGGGCCTCTCGGCCGGAGCCTGCGCCGGGCGCGGCGGAGCGGCTTCTGCAGGCGGGGCCGGCCTTTCGGCCGGCTGCCCGCCTGGCTGACCCGGCTCGCGGCGGGGACGCTCGGCGCCCGGACCTTGGTCGGGACGCTGTCCGCCGGGGCCCGCGCCACGGGGCGGCCGCTGGCCGCGCTCCTCGGAGGCGCCGGGGCCTCCCTGATCCTGTCCGCCCTGCCGGCGTTCCTGGCCGGGGCGTCCGCCACGCTCTCCATCCGGTCCCTGCCGTCTCTGGCGGGCGCCGGGTGGCAGCTCTTCATCGGTGTCCGGCCCGGCCTGCGCCAGGATGAGGGGCTTTGCGGGTTCCGATGGGAGCGCCGAGACATGGACCGGCAGCAGCATGAGAGGAAGGGCGGTACTCGCAAGAAACAGACGGGAAAGCTTCATGATCCTCAATTCATCAATTGGCAGAGTGAAGTCATCGACAATGACACGCTGCGGGTTTGGTTCCGAAAAAGGCAGGAATCCGTTTCTGAAACAGAATTTTAGAAGTTCGCCGATATCGTTGAAAAACATGGATGAATGCTGCCTGAATGCTTACATCGGGAGTTCAGGAAGCACTCTCGCCGAAGGCAGCCGAGCGGATGCAATGGACTGATGAAGGCGTCGTTCTCGGCGTCCGCAAACACGGGGAGACGAGCATCGTCCTCGAGCTGATGACGCGCGCGCACGGCCGGCATCTCGGCCTCGTCCACGGTGGTCGCTCGAAGAGCCTTCAGGCCGTTCTCCAGCCGGGCAACACCGTGCAGGCCACGTGGCGGGCAAGGCTCGACGATCACCTCGGGACCTACCAGGTCGAGGGATTGAACTTGCGCGCCGCGCAGCTCATGGGCTCCTCCATGGCCCTGTATGGTCTCGCCACCCTGGCACACCTGATGCGTTACTTTCCCGAGCGCGATCCGCATTTCGCCCTTTACGAAACGATGACCGTGTTGCTGGACCACCTGGACGATTCCGACCTCGCGCCGCCGCTTTTTGTGCGCTTCGAACTGGCCATGCTGACCGAGCTCGGCTTCGGCCTGGACCTGTCCTCCTGCGCGGCGACCGGCTCCGAGCGGGATCTCGTCTATGTGTCCCCAAGGAGCGGCCGTGCGGTCAGTGCCGAGGCCGGGGAGCCTTACAAGGACAGGCTCCTGAAGCTGCCGGGCTTCCTAATCGGCCAGTCCAGGTCCAACCGGCCGGGCGAGGAGGAAATCCGGGCCGGATTTGCCCTCACGGATTTCTTCCTGCATCAGAACGTCTTCGAGCCGCATGGGCGCAGGGCGCCGGAGGAACGGGCGCGTTTCGTCGCACTGGCCACGGCTGGGGACGATTGATGTTTGTTTCTGTTATGTTCTCTTTCAAAGTGATAAAGAAGCGATTCGCAATTGAGGATTTCGAGTAATGGGTAAGCCGGTCAATCCGCCGTCAGGGGGCGAGATCGAGAACATCAATCTCAAGGACGCCCTGGAGGAGCGCTACCTCGCCTATGCGCTCTCCACCATCATGCACCGGGCGCTGCCGGACGCGCGCGACGGCCTGAAGCCGGTCCATCGGCGCATCTTGCACGCCATGCGTCTTCTGCGCCTCGACCCAAAGTCGGCGCCCAAGAAATGCGCCCGCATCGTCGGCGACGTGATGGGTCAGTTCCACCCGCACGGGGACCAGTCGATCTACGATGCCCTCGTGCGCATGGCGCAGGATTTCGCCCAGCGCTATCCGCTGGCGGACGGGCAGGGCAATTTCGGCAACATCGACGGCGATAACGCGGCCGCCATGCGCTACACCGAAGCCAAGCTGACGGAAGTGGCGCGCCTGCTGCTGGAAGGAATCGACGAGGACGCGGTCGATTTTCGCGAGACTTACGACCAGACCAACGAGGAGCCGATCGTGCTCCCGGCGGCCTTCCCGAACCTGCTCGCCAACGGCTCGCAGGGCATCGCGGTCGGCATGGCGACGTCGATCCCGCCGCACAACGCCGCTGAACTCTGCGACGCGGCGCTTCACCTGATTGCGAAGCCGAACACGACCTCCGAACAGCTGATGCAGTTCGTGCCGGGACCGGACCTGCCGACCGGCGGCATCATCGTCGACACGCCGACCGCCATGGCCGAGACCTACCGGACGGGCCGCGGCTCGTTCCGGGTCCGCGCCCGCTGGACCAAGGAGGATCTCGGCCGCGGCAACTGGCAGATCGTCGTCACCGAGATTCCCTATTCGGTGCCGAAGTCCCGCCTGATCGAGAAGATCGCCGAGCTGCTGCAGGAGAAGAAGCTGCCGCTGCTCGCCGACGTGCGCGATGAATCGGCCGAGGACATCCGTGTCGTGCTGGAGCCCCGCGCCAAGACGGTCGATCCGATCATCCTGATGGAATCGCTCTTCAAGCTCACCGAGCTGGAGAGCCGCATCCCCATGAACGTGAACGTGCTCGCCGGCGGCAAGGTGCCGAAGGTGCTCGGGCTCGTGGAATGCCTGCGCGAATGGCTCGACCATCGCCGCGAGGTGCTGATCCGCCGCTCGGGCTTCCGCCTGGCGGCCATCGACCGGCGCTTGGAGATCCTGGGCGGCCTGCTCATCGTCTATCTCGACCTCGACCGGGTGATCAAAATCATCCGCGAGGAGGACGAGCCGAAGCAGGAGCTGATGCGCGTCTTCAAGCTCACCGAGGTCCAGGCCAACGCCATCCTCGACACGCGCCTGCGTAGCTTACGCAAGCTCGAGGAGATGGAGCTCAAGCGCGAGCAGAAGAACCTGCAGGACGAGAAGGCGAAGATCGAGGAGCTGCTCGGCTCCGAGAAGGTGCAGTGGAAGACCATCGCGGGCGAGATCAAGGAGGTCCGCAAGACCTTCGGGCCGGACACCCCGCTCGGCCGCCGCCGCACGTCCTTCGCCGAGGCTCCCGACACCTCCGACATCGACTTCGCGGAGGCCATGATCGAGCGTGAGCCGATCACGGTGATCGTGTCCGAGAAGGGCTGGATCCGCGCCATGAAGGGCCATCAGGCCGATCTGTCTGGTGTGCAGTTCAAGGGTGACGATGCGCTGAAGACGGCGTTCTTCGCCGAGACCACGTCCAAGATCGTCGTCGTGGCGGATAACGGCCGCTTCTTCACCCTCGACGCCTCGAAGCTCCCGGGCGGGCGCGGCTTCGGCGATCCGATCCGCCTCATGGTCGATCTGGAGGAAGGCGCCGACTTCATCGCGGCCTTCCCGTACCGGGCCGGCTCGAAGCTGCTCGTCGCCGCGACCGACGGACGCGGCTTCGTGGTTCCGACCGACGAGATCACGGCGAACACCCGCAAGGGCAAGCAGATCCTCAATCTCGATGCGCCGGCCAAGATGGTGGTCTGCGCCGAGGCCGAGGGTGACCACGTGGCGATCATCGGCGAGAACCGCAAGCTCCTTATCTTCCCGATGAAGCAGGTGCCGGAGATGACCCGCGGCAAGGGCGTGCGCCTCCAGCGCTACAAGGACGGCGGCGTCTCGGATGCCAAGGTCTTCACCCTGAAGGAGGGCCTGACCTGGAAGGACACCTCCGGCCGAACCTGGACGGTCGCCAAGGAAGACCTCCGCGACTGGATGGGCGACCGCACCGAAGCCGGCCGCCTGCCGCCGAAGGGATTCCCGAAGTCGAACAAGTTCGGGGAGTAGGTCCGCAACTCTCACGTCATGGCCGTCCCCGGACTTGATCCGGGGATCAGTGCCGGCCATCTCGATTGGAAAGGCGGCGGCGCTTCACTGACACTCATCACCGGCACAAGGCCGGTGATGACGTGTTGAGAGGGAGTTGCCGTAGAGTGGTTCAATCCACCCGCGCCCAGCCATGGGCGAGCAGGCGCTCCTGCGGCTTGAAGCGGGCCTTGTAGCCCATCTTTTTCGAGCCCTCGACCCAGTAGCCGAGATAGAGATAGGGCAGGCCCATCGCCTTGGCCCGGCGGATATGGTCGAGGATCATGAAGGTCCCGAGGCTGCGATCCTGCATCTCCGGCTCGTAGAACGAATAGACCATGGAGAGCCCGTCGCTCATCTCGTCGGTGAGACTCGCGGCGATCAGGTCGCCCGAACCCTTGCCCGTGATGCCGCTGTCGATCCCGCGCCGGCGGTACTCGATCATCTTCGTGTCCACGTGGCTGTCCTCAACCATCATGGAAAAGTCGAGCACCGTCATGTCGGCCATGCCGCCGTCGGCGTGGCGCGTGTCGACATAGCGGCGGAAGAGCGAATACTGCTCCGAGGTGGGGCGGTTGGGCAGCGCGTTGCCGATCAGGTCGGCGTTATCCTTCAGGACGCGTCTCAGATTGCCGGAGGGCTCGAACTCGTTCACGAGCACGCGGACGGACACGCAGGCGCGACATGTATCGCAGGCGGGCCGGTAGGCGATCGTCTGGGAGCGACGGAAGCCGCCCTGGGTGAGGATCTCATTCAGCTCCCGGCCGCGCCGTCCCACGATGTGCGTGAAGACCTTTCGCTCCTCCTTGCCCGGCAGATACGGGCATGCGGACGGGGAGGTGAGATAGAATTGCGGGGCGTCGCGGGGCTGGCTCGTCAATCGTGAAAGCCTTGTGGAGAAACCTTGAGCGCTACGTCAACGCTCAAGGATAACATTGGTGTCCGGGGCGTCCAGGAAAAGTGGGCGGATGTCACAGGGGTTTGTTTTGGAAGGGCTTGCACTTGGCTGTCATCCCCGGCGCACGAAGTGCGGGAAGGGGATCCATCGCGTTGCGCTTGATCGTGGATTCCCTTCCACTCCGCTGCGCTCCGGCCGGGAATGACACTCTTCACGTCATCACCGGCCTTGTGCCGGTGATCCCGATCCGAAAAGCGCGGCGCTTCACCTCATTGGGATGGCCGGGACAAGCCCGGCCATGACGTCGAGGATCGTGACGCGTTCCGATTAAAGTCGCTGGCTTAAGCCCTCACCACCATCATGCCGGTGAGCAGGTCGCGGATGAAGCGGCGGTCGTCGCGGACGAAGCCGACGAGCACGTCGCAGGCCCAGAGCAGGAAAGTCGAGATCGCCACGTAGAAGAACAGCGCGTGCACGGCTGCCGATAGCGGCCCGGGGCCCCGCCCCGTGTTCGGATCGATCACGCGCAGGCCCATGTAGCGCATGCCCACCGTCGCCTGCGAAGCACCGCCGATGGTGACGGCGTTGTAGACGATGAAGATCAGGGCCGTGAGCGGAAGGGCGAAGAACAGGCCCCAGCCGAGTCCGAGCGTGATGATGCCGAGGAAGAAGATCCCGATGGAGATCAGCACGACCCAGAGGGCGATCACCACCAAGTCGATCAGATAGGCCCAGAATCGCCGGGAGATGACGCCCTCCGTCAACCGGGTGTCCGGCACGTAGGACGGGTAGTTCAGGGTCGGCGGGTAGGGTTGATTGACCATCGGTCACTCCTCAGAAGGCGGTCTCGGGCAGGCTGCGGGATTCGATTCGCTGCGGTGCGAGTCCCTCCGCTGCCAGGGCCTCGAACACCTCTAATGTATGTGCTCGATCCCGCGTTTCGATAGTGATGTCGATGGAAACACCCTTGGCGGGCACGTCCAGGAACAGGCGGCCGTGGGAAACCTCGAGGATATTGGCTCCGAGATTGCCAAGCAGGCTTGCCACGCGGCCGAGCAGGCCCGGCCTGTCGTTGGAGGTGATGCGAAACGACGTGATCCGGTCGTCCCGCTCCAGCTCGCGTACCATCACGGAGGCGAGGATGCGCGCGTCGATGTTGCCGCCGCAGAGCACGAGGCCGACGCGCTTGCCCTGGAACCGCTCCGGCTGCGCCAGCATGGCCGCAAGACCGGCCGCGCCCGCACCTTCCGCCATGGTCCTCTGCAAGGTGGCATAGGCATTCACCGCGCGCTCGATCAGGGGCTCCTCGACCGGGATGATGACGGGCACAAGATCGCGGACGATGGGCAGGGTGAGTTGCCCCACGGTCTTGACCGCGATGCCTTCTGCCAGCGTCGCGCCCCCGATGGGACGGTCCTCGCCCAGGATGGCGTTGCGGAAGGACGGGTAGAGGGCCGCTTCCACGCCGACGATCTCAATGGACGGCTTCAGGGCCTTTGCCGCGATGGCAATGCCGGAGATCAAGCCGCCGCCTCCGATGGGCACGACGATCTGGTCGAGATCGGGAGCGTCGGCCAGCATTTCGAGCGCGATAGTGCCCTGGCCGGCCATGATCTTGGGATCGTCGTAAGGATGGACCAGGACGAGGCTCTCCTGTTCGGCGATTGCGCGGGCCCGGGCGGCCGATTCGTAGAGCGTCTCGCCGTCCAGGATCACCCTTGCGCCGTAGGAGCGGGTATTCTCCGCCTTCACCAGGGGTGTGCCTTCCGGCATCACGATGGTGGCTGGGATGCCGAGGCGCCGCGCGTGATAGGCGACGGCCTGGGCGTGGTTGCCGGCCGACATGGCGATGACGCCGCGTTTGCGCTCGGCCTCCGTGAGGCTTTCCAGCTTGGTGGTGGCACCGCGCTCCTTGAAGGAGCCTGTCGGTTGCATGTTCTCGTGCTTGACGAAGACGGTCGCGCCGGTGAGCTGCGACAGGCGAGGGGCGGGCACGAGCGGCGTCCGCAGGACCTGCCCGCGGATCGTCTCCGCCGCGCGCTTCACGTCCTCGATGGTAATGGCGTAATCGGCCACGTCGTCCTCCAGAATTCTACTATACGCCTTAAACGGCTCTTGGTGTCGGGTCCCTGAATCCCAGTAGGCCGCCGGGCCGGAAAATCAGAAACACGACAAGGGCCACGTAAAGCGCCATGTCGCGCATTTCGATGGGGAGATACGCCGACCAGAGCGTCTCGAACAGCCCCACGGCGAAACCTCCTAACATTGCACCGGGGATCGAGCCAATGCCCCCGATGACGGCGGCGATCAGCGCCTTGAGGCCGTACTGGAACCCTCCGGCGAACCCCAGGCCGCCGTATTGCGCCACGATCAGCATGCCCGAGAGCCCGGCCATGGCGCCGGCCAGGGCGAGTGTCTGAACCAGGAGACGCATCCCGTCGACGCCCATGAGCGCTGCGGCGTGCGCATCGTCCGCATAGGCCCGCCAGGCCCGTCCGAATCCCGTCGCCTGGACGAGCCACAGGAGGCCGAGGGCCGCCACGAGACCCGTTCCGGCGGTGACGACGGTGATCGGCGTCAGGCTGACGAGAAAGTCCGCCGCGCGGGCGAGCGGCCAGGCCTCGGACCAGATCGGCGGCAGCCAGACCGTCACGGGGCTCTGCACGAGGCGCAGGTATTCCATCAGGAAGAGGCCCATGCCGACGGTCGCGATCAGGCTCGGTTGCGAACTCGGGCCGGCGATGCGTCCAATGGTGAAGTAGCCGCCGGCAGCGCTGTGGATCGCCCCCGCGAAAAGCGCCGCCGCCAGTCCGGCCGCGAGACCGAGAACGGGCGCGCTCGTGCCGGAGGCAAGAAGGATCGACGCCCCAGCGATGGTCGCCGCCGAACCGACGGCCGCGAGTTCCCCGAAGGCCAGGTTGATCCGGCCGGTCAGGCCGAAGACCAGCGCGTAGGCGACGGACAGAAGCGCGTAGATCGCCGTTCTCGGCAGGCTCACCAGGATCTGCTGGAGCCAGTAGGCGACACTTTCCGGGATCTCGATCGCGTTGGCGGAGGGGCGGCTTCCCGGATCCCCCGCCATCCCTTCGGGCGTTGCGAGGTAGTAGCGCTTGAGCAGGTAGAGATTCGCGCCGGAAAGCGGACCTTCCTCGGTCGCGAGGCCCTCCAGTTCTGCCTTGTTGGGAGAGAGCCCCTCGGCCATGAACTGGCAGATCGCGAAGCGCTGGAGGATCGGCCGGTCCAGGTACTCCGCCAGATAATCGACCCGCAGGCTCCTCGGAACAGGACCTTTCTGGATGTGCTCGACCGTGATCCTGGCGCCGGGGTTGAGCGCGGGAAGGGCGGAGCGGCAGACCCGCGCCTGATCCGCGTCGATGGTGAGCCCGCAGGCGGCGAGGAGGCAAAGGCCGAGCAGGAGCGCGGCGGAGCGAGCGAGCTTCAGGAAGCCGCCCATGAAGACCATGGACAGGGTGTCCCCCACCGTCATGGCCGGGCTCGTCCCGGCCATCCCGATACAGAGAGGCGCGGCGCTTTTCGAATCGGGATTACCGGCCCAAGGCCGGTAATGACGTGGGAAAAGGCACTGCCAGTAATCGTCAGCCCCGGTTCTTCAGCTTCTGCGCGACCTGCGGGGCGAAATAGGTGAGGATGCCGTCCGCGCCGGCACGCTTGAAGGCCAGGAGGCTTTCCATCATCGCCCGTTCCCCGTCGATCCAGCCGCTCCCGGCCGCGGCCTGGATCATGGCATACTCGCCGGAGACTTGGTAGGCGAAGGTCGGAACCGCGAAGGTCTCCTTCACCCGGCGAACGATGTCGAGATAGGGCATGCCGGGCTTGACCATGATCATGTCGGCGCCTTCCTCGAGATCGAGGGCGACCTCCCGCATGGCCTCGTCGGAATTGGCCGGATCCATCTGGTAGGTACGCTTGTCGCCCACTAGCGTGGCGCTGGTGCCGATGGCGTCCCGGAACGGGCCGTAGAAGGCGGAGGCGTATTTGGCCGCGTAGGCCATGATCTGCACGTCCAGGAACCCGGCTGCGTCGAGGCCTTCGCGGATGGCGGCCACGCGCCCGTCCATCATGTCCGACGGGGCGATGATGTCGGCGCCGGCCTCCGCCTGGAGCACAGCCTGACGCACCAGCAGGGCGACCGTCTCGTCGTTGAGAATGCGCTCGCCGTCCATCACCCCGTCATGGCCGTGGCTGGTATAGGGATCGAGGGCCACGTCGCAGATAATGCCGATGTTCGGCACGGCCTTCTTGATCTCGCGCGCGGCGCGGCAGACCAGGTTGCGGCTGTTGAGGGACTCGGATCCGACCGGGTCGCGCAAGGCGGGATCGGTATAGGGAAAGAGCGCGATGGCCGGGATGTCGAGCGACGCCGCCCGCTCGGCCTCGCGCACCGCCTCCGTGATGGTCAGGCGATCGACGCCCGGCATGGAGGCAACCGGCGTCCGGCCGTTCGCGCCCTCGACGACGAAGATCGGCCAGATCAGGTCGTTTGCCGTCAGCACGTTCTCCTGCACCAGCCGCCGCGACCACTCGGCCTTGCGGTTGCGTCGCAGGCGGTGGGACAGGTTCAGGGAGGAGGCGGCTGCTTCATCCGGGGAGCGGCGGGGGAGCGGCGACAGTTTCGACATGGTCCTCACACGGCGCCGGCTTCGATGCGCCGGCGAAGGACCAGAGGGTTAGCACATTTAAATTGCTCTAAAAAAGGGTTCGAGGTCGCAGTTCGGCCCCATCCGTGTGAAATTGCCCTCAACCCAGCCATGCAGAGAGGGCGGGGGCACCGTTGTCATTCCCGGCCGGAGCGGCAGCGGAGGGGAAGGGAATCCACTCACATGCTCGGCACAATGGATCCCCTTCCCGGCCTGCGGCCGCCGGGGATGACAAGTCTGTCCATTGACGGCCGGGCGGCGCCTTGTTCTAAGCCGAATTGAAACGAAGGAGTGTTCCATGGACGAGAGCGTTGAAGTCCTCTGCGAGAAGCAGGGCGAGGCGGGCCTCATCACGCTCAACCGTCCGAAGGCGCTCAACGCCCTGACGCTTACCATGGTGCGCGAGATGCGCCGCGCCCTCGATTCCTGGGCGCAGGATCCGGCCGTGACGCGGGTCGTCGTCCAGGGCGCGGGCGAGAAGGCCTTCTGCGCCGGGGGCGACATCCGGCAGCTCACGGAAGACCTGAAGGCAGGGCGCCGCGAGGAGGCGCTCGCCTTCTGGCGCGAGGAATACCAGCTCAACATCCGGATCAAGCGCTATCCTAAGCCGTACATTTCCCTCATCGACGGGATCTGCATGGGCGGCGGCGTCGGCGTGTCCCTGCACGGCACCTACCGGGTGGCCGGCGACCGCTATCTCTTCGCCATGCCCGAGGTCGGCATCGGCTTCTTTCCCGATGTGGGCGCGACCTATGCGCTCCCGCGCCTGCCGGGGCAGACGGGGATGTATCTCGCGCTCGCGGGCGAGCGGGTGAAGCGGGCCGACGCGATGATGCTGGGGCTTGCGACCCATGCGGTGCCGAGCGGGAACATCGCTGGCCTGCGCGACGGGCTGATCGGCGGCGACGCCGTCGAGGCGGCGCTTGCCCGGGTCGCGACCGATTCCGACGAGGCGCCCCTGGAAGACCAGCGGGAGCTCATCGATTCCTGCTTCTCCGCCGGGAGCGTCGTCGAGATCCTGAAGCGGCTCGACGCGGCGGCCGAGAGAGGCTCCGAGTTTGCTGCGAAAACCGCCGCGGGCATGCGGCTGAAGTCGCCGACTAGTATGTGCCTTGCCTTCGAGCAGGTGCGCCGGGGCGCCTCGATGGATTTCGAGGACGCCATGAGGACCGAGTTCCGCATCGTCTCACGCATCGGCGACGGCCACGACTTCCATGAGGGCGTGCGGGCGGTGTTGATCGACAAGGACAACCGGCCCGCCTGGCAGCCAGCCTCCCTGAAGGGGGTAGAGAAGGCCGCCATCGAGCATCACTTCGCCGATCTGGGCGACCGGGAACTGGAGATCGGCTGATGTTCCGCAGCGGCAATCAAAGCACGCCCGCCCAGGCGGCCCGGGAATACCTGTCCGACCGCATCGAGGAGCGGCCCGTCGCCACGTCGATCATGCGCTGGAGCTTCGTGCTCACCTGGTTCATGCGGGTCCTGGCGATCCTCTGGATCATGAAGGGCCTGAGCGCCTGGGCGGTGATTCTCGGCGTCTGGACGCCGGTGGGGCATTTCGAGGGGCGCTCGACGGGCTACCAGGCCACCATCATCTATTTCGCCCTGATCGACCTGATCGCCGCCGTCGGCCTCTGGATGGCCAGCACCTGGGGCGGGATCATGTGGCTGCTCGCCATCATGAGCCACCTGATTCTCGCGGCGTTCTTCCCCGGCATCGTCTCCGGTGGCGTCATGATGGTGGCGTTCTTCCTGACCCTGATCGCCGTCTATCTCGGGATCTCTTGGCTGGCCGCGCAGGAGAACCGGTGACGGAGGCGCGCCCTCCTCACGCAGAAGTGTATCCCCAAGAGCACAGTTCAAAGTTACATGTGCCCTGAAAGCGGTTCGCGGACGCCGGGAACAGGAGGCGGGCCGGTTTGCCATAAAACGGCCCCGATGTTCCTTGTTTTCGATACCGTTCTTTAATCCTATCCCGGCACTTATGCTGGGAACGGGGGCATAAGCGGGCGCTCGTCCGCCGTCCTCATATCGACCACTTCTAACCGGGAAGAGCCTGCGCTCATGTTGTCTCGCCGTACCCTCCTGACCGGATCGCTCGCCCTGATCTTCACGCCGGCCACCGTTGCCTTGGCTCAGACCCAGGCCGAGTGGTCGCAGAACTACGAGGCGGTCTCCCGCACCCGCGTTCAGCGCACCTCGACCCCCATGCTCTCGCAGGAATCGCTGGCCGCGACCGAGCAGATGATCGAGTACTACCGCAACATCGCGGCTCGCGGCGGCTGGCAGCCGGTCCAGGGCGTCCAGGGCCTGCGCGTCGGCTCCAAGAGCCCGGCGGTCGTGGCCCTGCGTCAGCGCCTCATCATCACCGGCGATCTCGATCAGGCCGCCGGCGAATCGCCGATCTACGATTCCTACGTCGAGGCCGGCGTGCGCCGCTTCCAGGCCCGCCACGGCATCAGCTCCACCGGCACCGTGACGGCCCCGACGGTCGCCGCCATGAACGTGCCCGTGGACGTGCGCATCCGCCAGCTCGAGATCAACGTCTCCCGCCTGCGCACCCTGGTGGCCGGCGGCCTTCCCAACCGGTACGTGGTCGCCAACATCCCGGCCGCCCTGGTCGAGACGGTGGAGGGCGGCGTCGTCCACACCCGCCACGCCGCCGGCGTCGGCAAGAGCGACCGCCAGTCGCCGCTCCTGAACACCAAGGTGGTCGAGGTCAACTTCAACCCGTTCTGGACCGTGCCCGCTTCGATCATCAAGAAGGACCTGATCCCGAAGATGCAGAAGGAGCCGAACTACCTGACGGACAACAAGATCCGCATCTTCAACGGCAACACCGAGCTTTCGCCCTCGCAGGTGAACTGGTTCTCGGACGAGGCGACCCGCTACCGCTTCCGCCAGGATCCGGGCGGCGAGCTCAATTCCATGGGCTTCGTGCGCATCAACATCCCGAACAAGGATGGCGTCTACATGCACGATACGCCCTCCAAGGGCATCTTCGGCGATGATTTCCGCTTCGTCTCCTCGGGCTGCATCCGCGTTCAGAACGTGCGCGACTACATCGAGTGGCTCCTGAAGGATACCCCCGGCTGGAGCCGCGAGCAGATCGACGCCGTCTTCAAGTCCGGCGACCGCGTGGACGCCCGCCTGTCGCAGCCCGTTCCGATCCACTGGATCTACATGACCGCCTGGGCGACCCCGGACGGCCTCGTCCAGTTCCGCGACGACATCTACAACAAGGACGGCCTCGGCAGCGCGATCCCGGTCGCTAGCCGCACCCCAACCGAACCGGACGAAGAGATGTTCCTGCAGAACTGAGGTTCCGCAGGAACGATACTCTTTATTTACTGCGACAGCCCGCCTTCCGGCGGGCTGTTTTTGTTGAAGACGGGAATATGTGGTGTCGGTCGTGCCGGCGCGACCCTCAGATGACGAAAAAGTGCTGAGAGGTCAGCGCGAGGCCTTTCTTGAGAAGGGCAATCTCAACGGCCAGTTTCGAGCCCGAACCATCAGCATCGTAGGACAATACGCCGGTCTTCTTATTGTAAACCAGATAATTGCTCTTGTTCTTGGAATGATCGCCTATACTGAAAAACTTGGCGTTGAGTTTGCCGGGCTCAGCGGAAGTGCCTTTGCCAAGCTTGGTGAAATACTTGTTGTCGAGCCAGATTGAATCGTCCTTGACGTTGAAGTCGGTAATCTTGTCGAAGTTTACTTTCCGATCCGTTGCGGCTGTGCCCGGCTTCGAATCAAACGCGAAGACGTCTCGACCGAGCCCTCCTGTCAGCGTGTCGTTGGAGAGGCCGCCGAAGATGATCTCATCTGCCGCGGTGCCTTGCAAAATGTCTTTTCTCGACGAGCCTCTGATCGTCGTCAAATCTGTAGCCGGCTGATCAGGTCTGGACGTGCCATCTTCCGGCATATCGGTGACGGCAATCACGAAGGATTTTTCAATAGTCAGGCCACCTCTGTCCGTCGCCTTGACTCTGATCGTATGAGAATGCGCCTGTTCGTAATCGAGCTTGCCCGCATCTTTGACGAATAGCGTGCCATCCCAGCCTAGCGAGAAGCGTCCGCCGGCATCGTCCAAAAGCGAGAAGTTCATGCGATCGCCCTCGTTGGGATCGGAGGCAGTAATCTTGCCCACTTGAGTTCCCGAGCGGGTATTCTCAGCGACTGTCGCCTGAGAAAGAGTCAAGTCCGTCGGCGCATCGTTCTGATATGCGAGGGTGAATTTCGACTTCGCGGACCGATTGCCCGAATCGATCACTTCGACGCTCACTTCGTTGCTCCCGAAGGGCATCGCCGACCCGTTGTATTTGAACGTGACGGCACGGATGAGCTCTTGGACGAGCGCTGGCGTTGCGCTCGCATTGAAGGAGAATCGAAACGTGCCTGCCCAAGTGATGCGCGTCACCGTTCCGATTTCGATGTTGTTGACGAAGACTTTCTCGTTGAAATTTGTTGGCACAAGATCAACGTTTCCAGCTGTATCGATATCGAGCATTGCGTTCGCATCGAAAAAATTATCCAATTCGATATTCATACTACTTAAAATATGGTCTTCAGTGATCACCGCATTCTGACCGATATCGACATGGTAGGTTTGTCCAGCCTGGATCGTCGTTATGTCGCCGCCAATACCGGAAAGCTGCGGTGCCGTATCTGTGCTCGTCACCCCACTGGCATCGGTGATGTTGTCGATGCCCTTGTTGTGAAGAGTCTGCCTCTCGGCTGCCGTGAGGGTGACGCCCTCCAGGACGAGAAGCATTCCCGGCGCATGGCGTCCATATATTTTCTCGGCAAGCGCCTTGCTGTTGACCGTCACCGTGGCGGAGGAAGTCATAGGACTAATCTGAATTGGTCCTATAATTGCTTTGTCACGGAGATCGATGGTTGTGCCTCTGATCTGGAGAAAATCGATATAGCCGTCGCCGCCGCTGTCGTAGGTGGATATTGAGGCCAATTGCGTGCTGGACAATGTAATATAATCTGTCGACGTCGAGCCGCGGATGGTTTCGAATCCGCTCAGAAGTGTCGCGCTCGTAAAATCAAATGACAGTGCGGTGCCTGCGGAAGTGTTCCCGGTCAGTTGAAGGGTATCGTTCCCCAACTTTCCGTCGAAACTGCCTCCGGCCACTTGATTCTCCGCAATAAGGTAGATGTCGTCCCCATCAGTCGGAGTAGTGGTCTGTGTCGCCATGGTGAAACCTCAAATTTGCGCGGCATAGTTGTCTCTAAATAAGTTGTTTACACGTTATTATATATCAATCAACCGCAATAGATGAGCTATGCGTGCCATAAACTCCCACCATTCGTGCAGGGCACCAATGTTCGCCCTGAGGCATGCGACCAGCGGCAAAGGGCGGCTTGGCGCTTTAGGGCCCGGCGTGATAAAGGCCCCACAGGTCGGCGAAAGCTCCTCCGAGAGCGGCAGAAGGTTTGGATCCCATGAGCGAAGCGGCACACAGCCATCTCTCCAACAGCTTTTTCTCGGCGAGCCTTGCCGACAGCGACCCTGAGATCGCCCGCGCCATCGGGCTTGAGCTCGGCCGCCAGCGCGACGAGATCGAACTGATCGCCTCCGAGAACATCGTCTCCCGCGCCGTTCTTGAGGCGCAAGGGTCGGTGATGACCAACAAATACGCGGAAGGCTATCCGGGCCGCCGCTATTATGGCGGCTGCCAGTTCGTGGACATGGCCGAGGAGCTCGCCATCGAGCGCGCCAAGCGCCTGTTCGACTGCAAGTTCGCCAACGTCCAGGCCAATTCCGGCTCCCAGGCCAACCAGGCCGTGTTCATGGCCCTGATGAAGCCCGGCGACACCTTCATGGGCCTCGACCTCGCCTGTGGCGGCCACCTAACTCACGGTTCCCCGGTCAACATGTCCGGCAAGTGGTTCAACGTGGTGAGCTACAAGGTCCGCGAGAGCGACCAGATCATCGACATGGACGAGGTGGCGGAACTCGCCCGGACCCATAAGCCGAAGGTGATCGTCGCCGGCGGCTCGGCCTATTCGCGCTTCTGGGATTTCGCCCGCTTCCGCGAGATCGCCGACGAGGTCGGGGCTTTCTTCATGGTCGACATCGCCCACTTCGCCGGTCTCGTGGCCGGCGGCGCGCATCCGTCGCCGTTCCCGCACGCGCACGTGGTCACCACCACCACCCACAAGACCCTGCGCGGCCCGCGTGGCGGCATGATCCTCACCAACGACGAGGACATCGCCAAGAAGGTCAATTCCGCGATCTTCCCCGGCCTCCAGGGCGGCCCGCTCATGCACGTGATCGCGGCGAAAGCGGTTGCTTTCAGCGAGGCCCTGCGCCCCGAGTTCAAGCTCTATGCCCGCTCGGTGGTCGAGAACGCCAAGGTGCTGGCCGACACCATGCTGGCGAACGGCTATGCCATCGTGGCCGGCGGCACGGACAACCACCTGATGCTGGTGGACCTTCGCCCGAAGAAGCTCACCGGCAAGGCCGCGGAAGCAGCCCTCGGTCGCGCCCATATCACCTGCAACAAGAACGGCGTTCCCTTCGATCCCGAGAAGCCGATGGTGACCTCCGGCATCCGCCTCGGCACCCCCGCCGCCACCTCGCGCGGCTTCGGCGTGGCGGAGTTCAAGCGGGTGGGCGAGCTGATCGTCGAGACCCTGGACGGACTTGCCAAGCACGGCGACGAGGCCAACGCTTCGGTCGAGGAATCGGTCAAGAGCCGGGTCCATGAACTGACCCGCCGGTTCCCGATCTATGGGTGAACCATAGGCTTTAGTGTGTGGCTAGATTTTCACCTCCCACGTCATCACCGGCCTCGTGCCGGTGATCCCGATGCGAGAAGCGCCGCGCTTCACAGCATCGGGATGGCCGGGACAAGCCCGGCCATGACAAGGCATATTGTCCAGAGAATTCCTGACTTCGAATTTCGGGTAGAAGGCTGATGCGTTGCCCTTATTGCGGGAGCCTGGACACCCAGGTGAAGGATTCCCGCCCCACGGACGATTCCTCGTCCATCCGCCGTCGCCGCATCTGCCCGGATTGCGGCGGCCGCTTCACGACCTTCGAGCGTGTGCAGCTGCGTGAGCTGACGGTCCTGAAGCGCTCCGGCCGGCGGGTGCCGTTCGACCGGGACAAGCTCCAGCAATCGGTCGAGGTTGCGCTCCGCAAGCGCCCGGTCGATCCCGAGCGCGTCGAGCGCATGATCAACGGCATCGTGCGCCAGCTCGAGAGCATGGGCGACGGCGAGGTGCCGAGCGAGACCGTGGGCGAACTGGTCATGGAGGGCCTCAAGGGGCTCGACGATGTCGCTTACGTGCGCTTCGCTTCCGTTTACAAGAACTTCCGTGAAGCCAAGGACTTCGAGGAAATTCTTGGCAAGCTGGCTGAAGGCGAGGACGATCTTCCGCCGCCGCCGAAGAAGAAGCGCGCTCCGAGCGAGCCATGAGCGGGTCGGGGGCGACGGGGCAGCATTCCGACAGGGCTGATCGGGACGAGCGCTTCATGCGCCTGGCGATTGCTCTTGGCGAGCGCAATCTGGGGCTCACTTGGCCGAACCCGTCCGTGGGCTCGGTGATCGTGGACGAGAGTGGTGGCGCTCCGGTCATCATCGGGCAGGGCGCCACTCAACCCGGCGGCCGCCCCCATGCCGAGCGGGTGGCCCTGGCCGCCGTGGGCGAACGTGCCAAGGGAGCCACCCTATACGTATCCCTCGAACCCTGCTCGCACTACGGCAAGACCTCGCCCTGTGCGGACGCGGTGGTCGAAGCGGGCGTGGCCCGGGTGGTCTCCGCCCTTGAGGATCCCGATTCCCGCGTGGCGGGGCTCGGCCATGCGCGACTGCGGCAGGCCGGCATCGCGGTGTCGGTCGGATGTCTGGCGAGGTCAGCCCACCGGGCCCATCTCGGCCACATCACCCGCGTGACCAAGGGGCGGCCCGCCGTCACGGTAAAGCTCGCGCGCAGCACCGAGGGCTTGGCCGGTTCCCGTCACGGTACGCGCCTGATGCTCACGGGCGAAATCGCCAATGCGAAGGTCCACCTGATGCGCGCCCATGCGGATGCGATCATGGTCGGGGTTGGAACGGTTCTTGCCGACGATCCGCTGCTGAATGTGCGCCTGCCCGGCCTCGAAGCCCGTTCGCCCATCCGTATCGTGGTCGATTCGAACCTGCGCACGCCTGCGAGCGCGCGCGTCGTCACCGGGGCGCGGGATATCCCGACCTGGGTCGTCACGAGCCTCGCGGCTCCCGTCGAGGCGGAGAAGGCCCTCACAGCCCAAGGCGTCGAGGTGTTGCGTGTCGAGAGCGATGATAGCGGCCGCGTCTCGTTGCCCGAGGCCCTGCAGCTTCTCGGCACGCGCGGCCTCACGCGGATCTTCTGCGAGGGCGGTCCCGGGCTGGCGGATGCGCTGGCCAAAGCCGACCTCGTCGACGAGCTGGTCCTGATCACCGGGCGCTCGGCCAGAGGGCAGGGCGATGTGCCGGCCCTCGGCCCGGCGCTGCAGGACCGGATGGATTTTCTCGATTGCCGGGCCGAGGAGCAGATCGGCCCCGACCTTTTCATGTTCTGGGAGAGACCCTGATGTTCACGGGTATCGTCACCGATGTCGGTGAGATTGCAACCGCCGAGGGCGCTCAGGGAACGCTGAAGCGCCTGCGCATCCACGCGTCCTACGATCCCGCCACCATCGCGCTGGGCGCCTCCATCGCCTGTGGCGGGCCGTGCCTGACCGTCGTCGCGGTCGGCCCGCGCGAGAGCGGCTGCTGGTTCGACGTGGACGCAGCGGCCGAAACCCTCGATCGCACCACCGTGGGCGACTGGCAGGCGGGTACCAAGGTGAACCTGGAGCGCTCCCTGAAGATCGGCGACGAACTCGGCGGCCATATCGTGACAGGGCACGTGGACGGCATCGCGACCATCGTGGCCAAGGAAGCGATTACCGCGGGCGACGACCCGTGGGGCCCAACCGCCCGCTTCACCATCAAGGCGCCGCCTGCGTTGGCCCCGTTCATCGCTGAGAAGGGCTCCGTCTGCCTCGACGGCACGTCGCTCACGGTGAACTCGGTGAACGACGACATGTTCTCCGTGCTCATCATCCCGCATACCCTCGCCGTCACCACCTGGGGCGACCGGCAGGTGGGCGACAAGCTCAATCTCGAAGTCGATCTCATGGCCCGCTATGCCGCGCGGCTTGCGGATGCGCGCCGGGCGGAGTAGGGACGTCTAACGTTTCCCGTATCCTCTATATAGCCCTCATCCTGAGGAGCCGCTGAAAGCGGCGTCTCGAAGGATCAGGGCGTCTCCAGTGCTCTCTGGATCCTCCTTCGAGACGCAGACGTCGTCTGCTCCTCAGGATAAGGTCGGAGACATTGTTGGAATTCTGAACGGATTTCTCATGGTCGCGCCTTCCGATAAGCCGAAAATCCCCCGCTCGCCGGTTCCCGGTGCCCGCATCCTGGTCGTCGAGGCCCGGTTCTACGACGATATCGCCGACGAGCTTCTGCGCGGCGCCAGGGGCGCCGTCGAGGCGGCTCAGGCCACCATGGACGTGCTGACCCTCGACGGCGCGCTCGAGATCCCCGCCACCATCGCCATCGCGCTCGACGCGGCGGAAACGGCCGGCCGGCCTTACGATGCCGTCGTGGCCCTCGGCTGCGTCATTCGCGGCGAGACCGGGCATTACGACATCGTCGCGGGCGAGAGCGCCCGCGCCCTCATGGACCTGTCGGTCGCCCGCAGGATCCCGCTCGCCAACGGCATTCTGACGGTCGAGAATGATCAGCAGGCCTGGACCCGCGCGAGCGTGAATGAATTGAACAAGGGCGGTGGAGCGGTGGATGCGGCTCTGGCCGTGTTGCGCATCAAACAGAAACTGGAGGCCTGATCATGACGAAGCCAGCAGAGCGCTCGGCCGCTCGCCTCGCTGCCGTCCAGGCCCTGTACCAGATGGACGTGTCGGGCAAGACCGTGCTCGACGCGCTCGCCGAGTTCGAGACCTTCTGGATCGGCCGCGAGGTCGAGGGAATCGAGTTCCAGCCCTCGGACAACACCTTCTTCCGCGACATCCTCTCGAACGTGGTCAAGAACCAGCGCGAGATCGACGTGAAGATCGACAACGCGCTCGCCACCGACTGGCCGCTGAAGCGCGTGGAGGCGGTGCTGCGCGCCATCCTGCGCGCGGGCGCCTATGAGCTCATGTTCCGCAAGGATGTGCCGGCCCGCGTCGCGATCACGGAATACGTGGATGTGACCCATGGCTTCTACGGCGAGGACGAGCCGGGCCTCGTGAACGCCGTCCTGGACAAGCTCGCCCGCGAAGTCCGTCCGGGCGAGCTCGAGAAGAAGGCGGCCGGGCAGGGCAAGCGATAGGCATCATGCGGGTGAGGGCGGTCGGCCGATGAGTTCGAGAGAGCGCCCCGGCGAGGACGGCCTCATCGCTCGCTTCTTCGCCCCCATTGCGGGCGAGGGCGGCCTTGGCCTGAAGGACGACGCGGCCCTCCTCACACCCCGGCCCGGCCACGACCTCGTCCTCACCGTGGACGCGCTGGTGGAACGGGTCCATTTCCTTCCCGAGGATGCTCCCGGTTCCATTGCCCGCAAGGCGTTGGGCGTGAACGTCTCGGATCTCGCCGCCAAGGGCGCAGAGCCCGCCGGTTTCCTGCTCAGTCTCGCCCTGCCCGAAACCTGGACCGAAGAATGGCTGGCCGCTTTCGTTGCCGGTCTTGGGGAGGCGGCGCGGGATTTCGCCTGTCCGCTCCTCGGCGGCGACACTGTGAAGACCACGGGTCCCCTGACCCTGTCGATCACGGCGATCGGTGAGGTTCCGACAGACCGCATGGTCCGGCGGACGGCCGCCCAGGTCGGCGATCTAATCTGCGTCACCGGCACCATCGGCGACGCGGCCCTGGGGTTGAGGCTCCGCTCCGCCCCAGCCTGGGCCGAAAACCTGTCCCCGGACGAGAAGGCGCATCTCGCCGACCGCTATCTCCATCCGCAGCCGCGCCATCGCCTGGCGGAGGCTTTGCGCAACCACGCCAGCGCCGCCATGGACGTCTCGGACGGCCTTGCCGGTGACCTCGCCAAGATGTTGCGGGTCAGTGGTGCGAGCGCCCTCATCGATGTCGACCGGGTTCCGCTCTCGGGGGCGGCCGTAAAGGCGGTTCAGGCGGTTCCTGACCTGCTCGATCTCGCCCTGACCGGAGGGGACGATTACGAAATTCTCTGCACTGTGCCGGAAAAGAATCTCGACAGTTTCCGGAAAGAGGCCGATAGGGTCGGGATCGCCCTCTCCGTCATCGGCCGAGTCGTCTCAGAACATGACCTGCCGGTCTTTCGGATGAACGGTCTCGAAAGACGCTACGATGTCGGCTCCTACCAGCATTTCTGATACCTCCTTCCACACGGCTTCCAGCGATTCCATTGCCAAGCACAACGCGGTGGTGCTCGCCGTCGCGATGGCGCTCGGCGGCTCGAGTCCGGCCATCGTCGTGTCCCTCGGCGGCCTGGTCGGACAGGCGCTCGCCTCGAACAAGGAACTGGCGACGCTCCCGGTCAGCCTGCTCAACCTGGGCCTCGCCCTCGGGACGATTCCGGCCGCCATGCTGATGCGTAAGGCGGGGAGGCGCATCGGCTATATCGTCGGTGCCAGCATCGGCCTTGCGGGCGGCTGCTTGGCGGCTTTCGGCATTGCCTCATTCAGCTTCGCCCTGTTCTGCCTCGGCACTCTCATCATCGGGAGCTACGGTTCCTTCAACCAGAGCTACCGCTTCGCCGCGACCGATGCAGCCTCCGAGGCATTCAAGCCGAAGGCGATTTCCTGGGTCATGACGGGAGGGCTCGTGGCCGGAATCATCGGGCCGCAAACCGTGATATGGACGAGGGACGCGGTGGAAGCGGCCCCCTACGCGGGCGCCTTCCTGGGACAGGCGACCCTCGCGATGCTTTCGATGATCACTGTGTCGTTCCTGAGACCCGCCCCCGTGAGCACGGCGTCGGCGAAGTCGGGCGGGAGGCCCCTGTTAGAGATCGTACGCCAGCCCCGTTTCATCGTGGCAGCCGTGACTGGTCTGGTCTCCTACAGCCTCATGACATTCATGATGACGGCGGCGCCCCTGGCGATGATCGGCTGCGGTCACCCGGTCGGCATGGCGGCGCTCGGTATTCAATGGCATATCCTGGCGATGTTCGGGCCGAGCTTCTTCACCGGCCGACTGATCGCCCGGTTCGGCAAGGGGCCCGTGACGGCTACAGGCCTCGTGTTGATCGCTCTTGCCGCCATCGTCGGCCTGTCCGGCATTGGCATCGCCCATTTCTGGTCGGCTCTCGTCCTGCTCGGGCTCGGCTGGAACCTGGGATTTATCGGAGCTACGGCCCTCGTGACCGAGTGCTACCGCCCCGAGGAGCGCGCCAAGGTCCAGGCGGCCAACGACTTCCTCATCTTCGGCTCGGTTGCCGTGGCGTCCTTCTCGTCGGGCAAGCTCCTGAGTGCTGGGGGCTGGGAAAGCGTGAACTGGCTGGTCTTCCCGCCGGTCGTCGTCGCACTACTTCTGCTAGCTTGGCAGCAGAAGACGAAGGTGATCGCACCCGCTTAAAGTATTAAGGCCTTCCTGTGAGTTGCGCCGGTAGGATTGTTGCGTACTGACTAGTTTTTTGCCACCAAATATAGAGTTCGCTGGGGGTAGGGGCCAATCAAGGTCGACGAACAGGCCTTGATGAG
Organism: Microvirga sp. 2MCAF35; assembly: GCF_052115545.1. Lineage (NCBI taxonomy): Bacteria > Pseudomonadati > Pseudomonadota > Alphaproteobacteria > Hyphomicrobiales > Methylobacteriaceae > Microvirga > Microvirga sp. 2MCAF35. The sequence goes on along the minus strand of NZ_JBFRGW010000005.1, from coordinate 97,519 downwards.
CGGCTTTCTGCTTTCCCATAACAAGGATGGCATGATGGCACTCACCCTAATTATCGTGGGCGGCGTTCTCTCGATTGTGTATGGCTTCTGGGCCATTGGCGACGTGATGAAGCGGGACGCCGGTTCTCAGCGCATGCAGGAAATCGCCGGGGCGATTGCAGAGGGCGCGAAGGCCTATCTCCGCAGGCAATATTTCACGATCGGCATCGTCGGCATCATCCTGTTCGCCATCATCGCCTATCTCCTCGGAATCCGTGTCGCCATCGGCTTCGCCATCGGTGCGATCCTCTCCGGAGCGGCGGGTTTCATCGGCATGAACGTGTCGGTCCGGGCCAATGTCCGCACTGCTCAGGCCGCCACGCAGTCGCTTGGCGGCGGTCTCGATGTCGCCTTCAAGGCGGGCGCGGTTACCGGAATGCTGGTTGCAGGCCTCGCCCTTCTCGGCGTGGCGCTCTACTACGGCTATCTGACCCGGGTCGCCGGCCTGAACCCGTCCGATCGCGTGGTCATCGACAGCCTCGTGGCTCTCGGATTCGGAGCCTCGCTGATCTCGATCTTCGCCCGTCTCGGCGGCGGCATCTTCACCAAGGGTGCCGATGTGGGCGGCGACCTCGTGGGCAAGGTCGAGGCCGGCATTCCGGAAGACGATCCGCGCAATCCGGCCACTATCGCCGACAATGTGGGCGACAATGTCGGCGATTGCGCCGGCATGGCGGCGGACTTGTTCGAGACCTACGCGGTGACCGTAGTCGCCACCATGGTGCTCGCGGCGATCTTCTTCGCCGGCCAAGCGACCCTCGACACCATGCTGATGTACCCGCTCGCCATCGGGGCAGCCTGCATCGTCACCTCCATCATCGGCACCTTCTTCGTCAAGCTCGGGCAGAACGAATCCATCATGGGCGCGCTTTACAAGGGCCTCATCGCGACGGGCGTTCTGTCTGCGGCGGCGATTGCCCTCGTCACGTGGCAGATGATCGGTTTCGGGCCGATTGCCGGCTCCAATTTCACCGGTCAGGCACTGTTCTGGTGCGCCATGGTCGGCTTGGCCGTGACGGCGCTGATCGTGGTCATCACCGAGTACTATACCGGCGTGGGCTTCCGTCCCGTCCGGTCCATCGCTCAAGCCTCCGTCACCGGTCATGGCACGAACGTGATCCAAGGCCTCGCTGTATCGTTGGAATCCACGGCACTGCCGACCATCGTGATCATCGCGGGCATCATCGTGGCCTTCAAGCTCGCGGGCCTGTTCGGCATCGCGATTGCCGTGACGGCCATGCTTGCGCTGGCCGGCATGATCGTGGCCCTCGATGCCTTCGGCCCTGTCACGGACAATGCCGGCGGCATCGCCGAGATGGCCGGTTTGCCGAAGGAGGTCCGCAAATCGACGGATGCTCTGGATGCGGTCGGCAACACCACCAAGGCGGTGACGAAGGGCTATGCCATCGGATCCGCGGGCCTCGGCGCCCTGGTTCTGTTCGCGGCCTATACCTCCGACCTGAACTACTTCACGCAGAACGCCACGCAATATCCCTATTTCCAGGGCGTAGCGCCGAACTTCTCACTGACGAATCCCTATGTGGTGGTCGGCCTGCTGTTCGGCGGCCTCATCCCGTTCCTCTTCGGCGGCATCGCCATGACGGCGGTTGGCCGGGCGGCGGGGGCCGTGGTGGAGGAGGTGCGCCGTCAGTTCCGCGAGAGGCCGGGCATCATGGCCGGGACCGACCGTCCCGATTATGGACGGGCCGTCGACATGCTCACCCGCGCGGCGATCAAGGAAATGATCATTCCGTCGCTCCTGCCGGTCCTGGCGCCCATCGTCACCTATTTCGTCGTCTACTGGGTGGCTGGCAAGTCCGAGGCGTTCTCAGCTGTGGGGGCCATGCTGCTCGGCGTCATCGTGACGGGCCTCTTCGTCGCCATCTCGATGACCTCGGGCGGCGGCGCATGGGACAACGCCAAGAAGTCCTTCGAGGACGGGTTCACGGATGCTTCCGGCACGACCCATCACAAGGGCTCGGAGGCCCACAAGGCCTCCGTCACAGGCGACACCGTCGGCGACCCCTACAAGGACACGGCAGGTCCTGCCGTGAACCCGGCGATCAAGATCACGAACATCATCGCCCTGCTGCTCCTCGCGATCCTCGCGCATTCGTAAAGGCGTCGTCCTGCAGCTATCAGAGAACCCGCGGCGAAAGCTGCGGGTTTTTCCGTAGCAGGTTTCACAAAGAGAAAATGGCCGGGGCAGAGCCCGGCCATTGTGAATTCATCCTGATGACAGTCGGTCAACCGAACGGGTTGAAGCTGGTCATTCCCTTGAAGATCTGGCCGAGGAAGCTGGCCTCTTCGCCGCCGGCCGGGGTGGTGCGGCTGATGAAATCGAAGACCTTGCCGTCCTGCAGGCCGTAAAGTGCGACGCGCTCGACTCTCAGGCCGTTGTCGAAATAGACGGCAGTCACCTGCTGGTCCACCACCTGCTCGCCCATGAACTGGAGCGTCCTACGGGACTTCTGGCTGATATAGTACCAGTTGCGGTTGCCGACGGTGGATACGGTGGACGGTGTTCCAAGGGTCTGAAGGACCTGGTCGGCGCTCATGCCCTTCTTCACCGAAGCGACGGCGCGCTCATCCACGACATAGCCGCGTTGGAAATCCTCGCCGACGCCGTTGCAGGCAGCTAGGGACGAGGCGAGAACGGTAGCAGTAGCCAAACGCACCAAAAGGGGATGATATCGACGCATCGTACGGTTCTTCCAGAATTGCGGCGCGTATAAGCTTGCGCCTACGGATGGTGATGGCGTAACCCGAGGCTAGGAATTTGACAAGCTTGGAAGGGCAGAGCCGTGATCTTCAGTCTCTTCCGCAAAGACCCTCGGCGAACGGCCATAGCGACCCTCTACAAGAGAATCGCGACGGCATCGCGTGCTCCCGGGCTCTATGCGGCACTTGGCATCCCGGACACTTTGGAAGGACGTTTCGAAGCCCTGTCGCTTCATATGGTGCTGGTCCTGCGTGCCTTGCGCCAGCTCCCGCATCCGGCTGATGAAGTGGCTAAGGATCTGACGGACGCCTTCTTCAGGGACATGGATGCCTCCTTGAGGGAAATGGGTGTCGGCGACACGGTGGTGCCGAAGCGCATGAAGAAGGTTGCGGAGTCCTTTTATGGTCGAGCCCATGCCTATGATGCCCCTCTCAATGGCGAAGACGAGGCGGGTCTGGCGCCCGCACTCGGCCGCAACGTCTACGGCAGCGAGGCACCGGCCACAGCCTTGGCGCGTTATGCTTTTGCAGCCGATCGGAGCCTCAAGATCGTAGATCTGGACACGCTCCTGGAGACAGGGCCCGTTTTCCCTGAACCTCAGACCTTTGCTTAAGGAGGCAATCTGATGACACCCGAAACAGTGGGCCCCCTGTCGCGGCTGATCGACGTCATGAGGATTCCGCCTCGCGGACAGGAGGTCCATGTGGAGGCAACAGCCGAGGAATGTGCCGCCCTGGCGCAGGATTTCGGCCTGCCGGGGATCCAGGCGCTCTCCGGCGACTTTCAACTGAGAACCTCGGCCAAGGGGATTAATGTGACGGGCGTGGTCAAGGCGTCGATCACCCAGGTCTGCGTCATGACCCTGGATCCCTTCGATTCCACCATCGAAGAAGAAGTCGAGGTGGATTTCGCGGAGCCGTCCGGAATGCCAGCCGAGCCGCCCACCGATATCAATGAATATGAACCGCCGGACGAGGTCGTGAATGGCCAGATCGATCTCGGTGCGCTCACAGCCGAGTTCCTGGCCCTTGGCCTGGATCCTTATCCACGCAAGCCCGGGGTGGATTTCAACTACCAGGATCCTGCGGATGCGAAGGATTCTCCATTCGCGGCGTTGAACAGGCTCAAGGGGATCAAGTAGGGGGTGGTGGCATCAGTCCTCGAAGCATATCTGCACATTACGTAAGGTAGTCGCAGTCCCGAGAATTCAGTTGCGGAGCAACCGCAAACCGCTATTTTCCGCCCCCTGTTGAATGACTTAAAAGAAAGAACAATCGTTCATGCCGAAGCCGGTGCGTATTTCGCTTGATGCGATGGGGGGCGATCACGGTCCATCCATCGTGATCCCGGGCGCAGCCTTGGCCTTGGAGCGCCACCCGGATCTCCGCTTCCTGATGTTCGGCAATGAAACGATTGTTGCGCCCCTCCTGAACGCTCATCCCAGGCTGAAGCAAGCCACGGAGCTACGCCATACGGACATCGCCATCGCCATGGACGAGAAGCCCAGCCAAGCCATCCGGATGGGGCGGGGAAAATCGTCCATGTGGCGGGCCGTCCAGGCCGTCCGGGACGGGGAGGCGGATGCGGCCGTGTCGGCGGGGAATACCGGAGCCCTCATGGCGACGGCCAAGGTCTGCCTCAAGACCATGGCCCATATCGAGCGCCCGGCCATCGCCTGCATGTGGCCGACCCTCAGGGGCGAGAGCATCGTGCTCGATGTCGGTGCGACCATCGGGGCGGATGCGGGGCATCTGGTGGATATGGCGATCATGGGCGCCGCCATGGCGCGAATCGTCTTCGATCTCGATCGCCCGACCGTCGGCCTCCTCAATGTCGGCACGGAAGAAATCAAGGGGATCGAGGCCGTCAAGGAGGCGAGCCGGATCCTGAAGGAAGCCAACCTCCCGCACCTCGATTATCGCGGTTTCGTTGAGGGTGATGACCTGGGCAAGGGTACCGTCGACGTCGTGGTGACCGAGGGTTTCACGGGCAATATCGCCTTGAAGACCGCCGAGGGAACGGCCAAGCAGATCGCCCAGTACCTGCGCTCGGCCATGAGCCGCACCCTGATGGCGAAAATCGGCTATCTGTTTGCGAAACAGGCCTTTAACGCTCTCCGTGACAAGATGGACCCCCGTAAGGTCAATGGTGGCGTCTTCCTGGGTCTCGAAGGGGTCGTCGTCAAAAGCCATGGCGGCACGGACGATCTCGGTTTCGCGAGCGCCATCGATGTCGCCTACGACATGGCGCATTTTGAATTGATGAACACGATCCGGAGCATGTTGGACCATGATCCGGTGGGCCAATCGGCCTGAGGAAGGCGCATCTTGAAACGCATTCGTTCCGTCGTACGCGGTGTCGGCTCCTATCTGCCGAGGCGCAAGCTGACAAACCAGGACCTTGAGAAGCTGGTCGACACCTCCCACGACTGGATCGTGCAGCGGACCGGCATCGAGGAGCGCCACATCGCCGATGAAGACGAGACCACGTCCGTCCTCGGGATCAAGGCGGCGCAGGCAGCCTTGGCCGATGCCGGCCTCCGGGCCGAGGACATCGATCTGATCATCTGTGCGACCTCGACACCGGACTACACATTTCCCTCGACGGCCACGATGATCCAGACCGGGATCGGCATGGCGCACGGGGCTGCCTTCGATCTCCAAGCCGTCTGCACGGGCTTTGTCTATGCGGTGGCGACGGCGGACAAGTTCCTGCAGTCCGGCTCGCATAAGCGGGCCCTCGTCGTCGGCGCCGAGACGTTCTCCCGCATCTTGGACTGGAACGACCGGACGACCTGCGTCCTTTTCGGTGACGGAGCGGGAGCCATCGTGCTCGAGGCTCAGGAGGGGGAGGGCACGTCCTCCGACCGTGGCGTCCTGACCTCCCATCTCCGGTCCGACGGGCGCTATCGGGATAAGCTCTACGTCGATGGCGGTCCAGGTTCGACCAAGACGACCGGTGTTCTGAAGATGGAAGGCCGTGAGGTTTTCAAGTTCGCCGTAGGCATGGTGGCCGATGTCGTACAGGATGCCTTCAAGGCAACCGGAACGAGTGCCGAGGAGTTGAAGTGGTTCGTGCCGCACCAAGCCAACAAGCGCATCATCACGGCAAGCGCCGACAAGCTCGGCATCGCACCGGAGAAGGTGGTGATCACCGTCAACAAGCACGGCAACACGTCCGCGGCATCGATTCCCCTCGCCCTGGATACGGCCCGGCGGGACGGACGGATCAAGGACGGGGATCTCGTCATGATCGAGGCGATCGGCGGCGGCTTCACCTGGGGTAGCGCCCTGATCCGCTGGTAAAAGGCTTCGACTCTAGTGGTATCCGGTTTATCGACCTTGGCGGTTGACCATAGGGAGCCATCTGCATAGCGTCGTCTCGGACGATACGACCAACGAACTCATTCGCGCTGGGGAGCTCAATGGCTGGCAAGACGATAACGAGAGCGGATCTGAGCGAGGCCGTCTACCAGAAGGTAGGGCTCTCGCGGACCGAATCGGCCGAACTGGTGGAGCGGGTCCTAGCCGAGATCTGCGACAGCCTCGCTGCCGGCGAGACCGTCAAGCTGTCATCCTTCGGATCGTTCATCGTGCGCAGCAAGGGCGAAAGGGTCGGCCGGAACCCCAAGACGGGTGTCGAGGTTCCGATCGATCCCCGGCGAGTCATGGTCTTCAAGCCTTCGAACGTCTTGAAGGCGCACATCAACGGTGAGACCTTCGAAGGCGAGGACTAATCCGGTCATGGCGAGCGGCGTCATGGACAAAAGCCCCGACGCATTCCGCACGATCAGCGAGGTCGCCGAAGACCTCGATGTTCCTCAGCATGTGCTTCGTTTCTGGGAAACCCGTTTCAGCCATATCAAGCCGTTGAAGCGCGGCGGCGGGCGGCGCTATTACCGCCCGGACGATGTTGACCTGCTCAAGGGCATCCGCCACTTCCTCTACGGCGAGGGCTATACGATCAAGGGCGTGCAGCGAATCCTGAAAGAAGAGGGGGTCCGCTTCGTTCAGTCCATCGGACGCGGCGAGCAGAGCGTCTCCGCGCCTCCTGCCGTGGGCGGTCAGGCAGTCGTTGAAGACAGCACGTCATCGAGCGAAGCCGACCTCTGTGACGAAGAGGAGGCTGCCAGCATTCCTCGTCGTCAAGGCCTGCCTCCCGAAGCGCTTCTTGGTCTCCGGGCTGCCCTTGAGGAACTCTACGAATGCGACCGGGTGCTGTCCTCCTTGATGGGGGCGTGTGAGGTCGCGGCAGCCGAGTAAGAGATGGTCGGCAATCGGAGAAATCCTCGGTCGTGCAGGCTTTTCGGAACGATTGCATTCAGTGCTTGACAGGGGGCGGGGCCACCCTTAAACCGCACCCACACCGCCTCGGCGGTCCAATGCGCGGGCGTAGCTCAGTCGGTTAGAGTGCCGGCCTGTCACGCCGGAGGTCGCGGGTTCGAGCCCCGTCGCCCGCGCCACTATCTCCATACAATTAGCTTCACCATCGCCTAGGATAGAACGATCCGGGAGCTCTTTGGTTGTTTCGATGGCCGCGCCTGTCATCAAGCGGCACTTTTCGCGGGAAAATGCATTCTCCCTACTGTTCCGGTGCGTTTGGCGAAGCTGAGCGTTGTCGAAAAGTGCGTATGGGGTTGTTGTCTATGATGACGTCCAGAGTGTTCACGAGTTTCTCAAATTGGGTGGCCCAGGTAGCGGGGCGGCCCATCACCTTCGGTGCCAGCCTTCTTATCATCCTAGCCTGGGCTCTCAGTGGCCCCCTGTTCGGGTTCTCCGATACTTGGCAGCTCGTCGTGAACACCGGAACGACCATTGTGACCTTCCTGATGGTATTTCTGATTCAGAATACCCAGAATCGCGACGGCGCCGCCATCCAGGCCAAGCTTGACGAGCTGATCCGAGCCAGCGCGGCCCAGAATGTGTTCATCGGTATCGAACATCTGACCCAGGAAGAGCTCGACGAGATTCGAGCCAAGTGCGAGGCCAAGGCCAAGGCGGAGGCTGCCGCAGGGCAGGCTGAGGCCGCAGCAAACCGAAAAGCGGCAAAAGCGGCGGAAAAGGCCACATCCTAATTTGGAATGGTTCTTTTTGCGGCAGTGCAAACACTTGTCACGGAAGGGGAACTCGGTTAAGCCTCCCGCGCAATCAACGTGTTGCCGCAGGGGCTTTTGTCGGGCCCATCTGGGGCTTAAATGCGTTTAAGGTTGCCGGCCTTTGGCCGCGCTCCGTACCTTCTAGGTGTCGTATGACGAATCTCCTCGCCGACTACCTGCCTCTCGTAATCTTCATCGGCGTATCACTCCTGATCGGGGTGGCGCTGCTCGTGGCTCCGTTCATCGTTGCCTACAGCCGACCTGATACCGAGAAGCTTTCCGCCTACGAGTGTGGTTTCAATGCCTTCGACGATGCCCGCATGAAGTTCGACGTGCGGTTCTACCTCGTCGCCATCCTTTTCATCATTTTCGACCTTGAAGTGGCATTCCTGTTCCCCTGGGCCATCACGTTCGGGAACCTGGGCTGGTTCGGCTTTATCTCCATGATGCTGTTCCTGGGCGTCCTGACGGTCGGATTCATTTACGAGTGGAAGAAGGGGGCCCTGGAATGGGATTGATCTCCGATACCCAGTCGACACTGGTCGCTCCCGCGCCGCGGGGCGTCATCGACCCCAATACCGGCAGACCGGTTGGATCGACGGACCCTTATTTCGTCTCCATCAACGAGGAGTTGTCCGATAAGGGCTTCCTCGTGACCTCGACCGAGGATCTCATCACCTGGGCGCGTACCGGTTCGCTCATGTGGATGACCTTCGGCTTGGCATGCTGCGCCGTCGAAATGATGCAGATGTCCATGCCTCGCTACGACGTCGAGCGGTTCGGCTTCGCGCCGCGCGCCTCGCCGCGCCAGTCCGACGTGATGATCGTGGCCGGCACGCTCACAAACAAGATGGCGCCCGCCCTCCGCAAGGTCTATGACCAGATGCCGGAACCGCGCTATGTCATCTCCATGGGCTCCTGCGCCAATGGCGGCGGCTACTATCATTATTCCTATTCCGTGGTTCGTGGCTGCGACCGGATCGTGCCGGTCGACATCTACGTGCCGGGCTGCCCGCCGACGGCCGAGGCGCTCCTGTATGGGGTGCTGCTTCTGCAGAAGAAGATCCGCCGAACCGGCACCATCGAGCGCTGAGCAAAGGTCGTCGCATGAGTGCTGATCTCCAAGTCCTGAGCGATCACATCGCCTCGTCCCTCGGCGAGGCGATCGAGAGCAGGGCCATTGCCTTCGACGAGCTGACGATCGTCGCCCGCCGCGAGGACATCGTCCGGGTCGCGACCTTCCTGCGGGACGACCCACAGTGCCGCTTCGTCTGCTTCATCGATATCTGTGGCGCCGATTATCCGGCCCGCGATAAGCGCTTCGACGTGGTCTATCACTTCCTTGCGCCGCACCATAACCGGCGTATCCGGGTGAAGGTTGAGACGGACGAGCTGACCCCAGTGCCCTCCCTCGTCGGTCTCTGGCCCGCTGCCAACTGGTTCGAGCGTGAGGCTTATGACCTCTACGGAATTCTGTTCTCCGGCCATCCGGATCTGCGCCGGATTCTGACGGATTACGGGTTCGAGGGACATCCGCTCCGTAAGGACTTCCCGCTCACTGGCTATGTCGAGGTCCGCTACGACGACGGGCAGGGCCGCGTCGTCTACGAGCCGGTGAAGCTCAACCAGGAATTCCGCAACTTCGATTTCCTCTCGCCCTGGGAAGGCACCGACTACGTGCTGCCCGGCGACGAGAAGGCCAAGGCATAAGGAGCGGAAGGGCGACCCATGGGCGAGCACAATATCCGCAACTTCACCATCAACTTTGGACCGCAGCACCCGGCGGCGCATGGCGTGCTGCGCCTCGTGCTGGAGCTGGACGGCGAGGTGGTTGAACGAGTCGATCCGCATATCGGCCTGCTGCATCGCGGCACCGAGAAGCTGATCGAGTACAAGACCTACGTTCAGGCGAATCCTTACTTCGACCGGCTCGACTACGTTGCGCCGATGAACCAGGAGCATGCCTTCTGCTTGGCGACCGAGAAGCTGCTCGGCATCGAGGTGCCCCGGCGCGCTCAGCTGATCCGCGTCCTGTTCTCGGAAATCGGCCGTCTTCTCTCCCACCTTCTCAACGTGACCACGCAGGCCATGGATGTCGGCGCGCTCACGCCGCCCCTCTGGGGCTTCGAGGAGCGCGAGAAGCTGATGATCTTCTACGAGAGGATCTCCGGCTCGCGGATGCATGCCAACTACTTCCGCCCCGGTGGCGTGAACATGGACATCCAGCCTGAGCTGATCGACGACATCGAGGCCTTCTGCGACCCGTTCCTGCAGGTGCTCGACGACCTCGACACCCTCGTCATCGGCAACCGGATCTTCAAGCAGCGTAACGTCGACATCGGCGTCCTCACGCTGGACGACTGCTTCCGCTGGGGATTCTCCGGCCCGATCGTCCGCAGCTGCGGCGTCGCCTGGGACCTGCGCAAGTCGCAGCCCTACGAGTGCTACGAGGAGATGGAATTCGATATCCCCGTGGGCAAGAACGGTGACAATTACGACCGTCAGGTCATCCGCATGGAGGAGATGCGCCAGTCCGTCCGGATCATGCGCCAATGCCTGAACAAGCTCCGGGCGCCGGACGGGCAGGGGCCAGTGGCCACTCTCGACGGCAAGGTTGCTCCGCCGTCGCGCAAGGACATGAAGCGCTCGATGGAAGCGCTGATCCACCACTTCAAGCTCTACACGGAAGGCTTCCACGTCCCGGCGGGCGAAGTCTATGCCGCCGTGGAGGCTCCGAAGGGCGAGTTCGGCGTGTACCTCGTGTCGGACGGCACCAACAAGCCTTACCGGTGCAAGATCCGTCCTCCGGGATTCGCTCACCTTCAAGGTATGGATTTCATGTGTCGGGGTCACATGCTGGCCGACGTCGCAGGGATCCTGGGCTCCATCGACATCGTGTTCGGCGAGGTCGACCGCTAATTAAAACCGTCCCGGTTCCGGGGCGGATATCCACGCTCTTAAGGCGTGCTGGACAAGTTCAAGTCGCGATTGGCCGGGCTGATGCCCGGCCATGGCGATGAGGAGAAGAGTGTATGGCCGTTCGTAAGCTCGCGCCTGAAAACATGCAGCCCGAGAGCTTCGTTCTCTCCGCCGAGACCGAAGCTTTCGCGGAAAAGGAAATCGCCAAATATCCGCCGGGCCGGCAGGCTTCGGCCGTGATCGCCCTCCTGACCAAGGCTCAGGAACAGGCCGGCGGCTGGCTGCCTCGCAAGGCCATCGATGCCGTCGCGGCCAGGCTCGACATGCCGGTGATCCGTGTCATGGAGGTGGCGACCTTCTACACGATGTTCAACCTGGAGCCGGTTGGAAAATATTTCATCCAGTTCTGTGGCACCACGCCGTGCGTGCTGCGCGGTGCGGGCGACATCAGGAAGGTGCTGGAGCGTCGCGTCGGCGACCAGAACCATGTAACGTCGGACGGCAATTTCTCCTGGCTGGAAGTCGAGTGCCTCGGGGCCTGTTCCAACGCTCCGATGGTGCAGATCAACGACGACTACTACGAGGACCTGACCACCGAGAACTTCGAGAAGTTGCTGGACGACCTCGGGGCCGGACGTCCCGTGAAGGTCGGATCTCAGATCGGCCGCAACCGCTCTGAGCCCTTCGAGGCCGTGAACACCCTTCAGGACCCGGCTCTCTACGACGGCTCGGTCGTTGGCGCCTGGCGCAAGCGCTTCGAGGAGCAGGCGAAGGTCGCGGAAACCGGCGAGGCTGCTGCTGCGATGGCGAGCGTCCCCCAGGAAGCCAAGGCCGCCAAGCCGACGGCCGGTCGCCCCATCGAGAGCGACGCCGCCGATACTCCGGCCAAGCGCGCCAAAGAGGGTGAGAAGCCGATCAGCACGGCGGACCAGAAGGAAGCCGCGGATTCGTCGAAGGCGACCAAGGTCGAGCCCAAGCAGGCGGGCGCCCAGCCGGCCCCGCAGAGCGGCAAGTCCTATGTGGCTTCGCCTAAGAAGAAGGGTGAGGCTGTGCCTTCCAGCCCAACGACACCTTCCGCAGGGACGCCGCCGTCAAAGGCGGAGACCCGTCGCGACGGCAGCGAGAGCAAGCCGGGCGTGATCGTCGACAAAGACAACAAGTCGTCCTGATGGAGTGATCGGGAATGCTTCAGGACAAAGATCGTATTTTCACCAATCTCTACGGCTTCCATTCGCCGGATCTCAAAGCTGCGAAGATGCGCGGCGCCTGGGACGGAACGAAGTTCCTTCTCGAACAGGGCCGCGACTGGATCGTTAACGAGATGAAGGCGTCCGGCCTGCGCGGTCGCGGCGGCGCCGGCTTCCCCACGGGCCTGAAATGGTCCTTCATGCCCAAGCAGTCGGACGGCCGTCCGCATTACCTGGTCGTGAACGCCGATGAGTCGGAGCCGGGCACCTGTAAGGACCGGGAGATCATGCGGAACGATCCGCATCTCCTCGTCGAGGGCTGCCTTATCGCGTCCTTCGCCATGGGAGCCCATGCGGCGTATATCTACATCCGCGGCGAGTACGTGGCCGAGCGCCATGCGCTCCAACGGGCGGTGGACGAGGCCTACGAGGCCAAGCTCATCGGTAAGGACAACATCTACGGCTATCCCTTCGATCTCTACGTCCATCACGGCGCAGGCGCTTACATCTGCGGCGAGGAGACGGCTCTCATCGAGAGCATGGAAGGCAAGAAGGGCATGCCGCGCCTGAAGCCTCCGTTCCCGGCGAATATGGGCCTCTACGGCTGCCCGACTACGGTCAACAACGTCGAGTCGATTGCCGTCGCCGGCACGATCCTGCGCCGCGGCGCCGCCTGGTTCTCCAGCATCGGCCGTCCGAACAACGTCGGTACGAAGCTGTTCTGCGTGTCGGGCCACGTCAACAAGCCCTGCAACGTGGAAGAGGCGATGGGCCTCACCTTCCGCGAACTGATCGACCGCCATTGCGGCGGCATCCGGGGCGGCTGGGACAACCTGCTCGGGGTCATCCCCGGCGGCTCGTCCGTGCCGATCGTTCCGGCCCACGAGATTGCCGATGCCTACATGGACTTCGATACGCTGCGGAACCTCAAGTCAGGTCTCGGCACCGCCGCCGTGATCGTCATGGACAAGTCGACCGACATCGTCCGGGCCATCGCCCGCATCTCGTACTTCTACAAGCACGAGAGCTGCGGCCAGTGCACGCCGTGCCGTGAGGGCACTGGGTGGATGTGGCGCGTGCTGACCCGCATGGCCGAAGGTCGCGCCCAGAAGCGCGAGATCGACATGCTCCTCGAAGTCTCGACCCAGATCGAAGGCCATACCATCTGCGCGCTCGGCGACGCGGCGGCTTGGCCGGTTCAGGGTCTGATCCGTCACTTCCGTCATGAGATCGAGAAGCGGATCGACGATTACGCGGCAAACCCGCATTCCGAATCCGTCCTGATCGCGGCGGAGTGAGATTGAAGATGGCGAAAATCATCGTTGATGGCGTCGAGGTCGACGTCCCCGCGGAATACACCCTGCTCCAGGCCGCAGAAGCGGCGGGGGCGGAAATTCCGCGCTTCTGCTACCACGAGCGGCTTTCGATCGCCGGCAATTGCCGCATGTGCCTCGTCGAGGTAAAGGGCGCGCCGAAGCCGGTGGCGTCCTGCGCCTGGGGCGTGCGCGACTGCCGTCCGGGCCCGAACGGTGAGCCGCCGGAAATCTCGACCAAGTCGCCGACGGTGAAGAAGGCACGGGAAGGGGTGATGGAGTTCCTGCTCATCAACCACCCGCTCGACTGCCCGATCTGCGACCAGGGCGGCCAGTGCGACCTGCAGGACCAGGCCATGGCCTACGGCGTCGACACTAGCCGCTATCACGAGAACAAGCGTGCCGTGACCGACAAGTATCTCGGCCCGTTGGTGCGCACCTCCATGAACCGGTGCATCCACTGCACCCGTTGCGTGCGCTTCTCCGCCGAAGTGGCCGGCGTGCCGGATCTCGGCGCCATCTGGCGCGGCGAGGACATGGAGATCACGAGCTATCTCGAACGGGCCCTCGGCTCCGAGCTGCAGGCCAACGTGGCGGACCTCTGCCCGGTCGGCGCGCTCACCCATAAGCCCGAAGCGTTCCATTACCGTCCCTGGGAGCTCACCAAGACCGATTCCATCGACGTGATGGACGCGGTCGGCTCCTCGATCCGGGTCGATTCCCGCGGCCGTGAGGTCATGCGCATTCTGCCGCGCGTGAACGAGGCGGTGAACGAGGAGTGGATCACGGACAAGACACGTCAGATTGTCGACGGCCTGCGCCTGCAGCGCCTCGACCGCCCCTTCGTGCGTGAGAACGGCCGGTTGCGCCCCGCGTCCTGGCAGGAGGCTTTTGCCACCATTGCCAACCGGGTGAAGAGCACGGATCCCAAGCGCGTCGGCGCCATCGTCGGCGATCTCGCGGCGGTCGAGGAAATGTATGCCCTGAAGCTCCTCATGGAGAGCCTCGGTGTCACCAACATCGACGCTCGCCAGGACGGCACCGTGTTGAACCCGGTCTACGGGCGCGGCTCCTATCTCTTCAACACCACCATCTCGGGCATCGAGGACGCGGACGCGATCCTGATCGTTGGGGCAAACCCGCGCATCGAGGCTTCGCTCGTCAATGTGCGCATCCGCAAGCGCTGGCGCATGGCCCCGCCGCCGATCGCCCTGATCGGCGAGCATGCCGACCTGACCTATCCCTACGACTACATCGGCGCCGGCCCCGAGACCCTGGCGGAACTGACCGGCGGCCGTCACAGCTTCATCGAGAAGCTGCGTGCGGCTGGGCGTCCGCTGATCATCGTGGGGCAGGGCGCGCTCTCGCGCCCGGACGGTCTGGCCGTTCTCTCGGCCGTGGCGCAGCTCGCCCGCGATGTGGGTGCCGTGAAGGACGGCTGGAACGGCTTCTCTGTCCTCCACACCGCCGCCTCCCGGGTCGGCGCGCTCGATCTCGGCCTCGTACCGGGTGAGTGGGGCCTCGATGCCCGAACCATGGCGCAGGGCGAGGTGGACGTGCTGTTCAACCTCGGCGCGGACGAGATCGACATCGCGCCCGGCGCTTTCGTGATCTATCAGGGCACCCACGGCGACCGCGGCGCTCACCGGGCCGACGTGATCCTGCCTGGGGCGACCTACACGGAGAAGTCCGGCACATACGTGAACACGGAAGGACGGGTTCAGCTCGCCAACCGGGCGGCCTTCGCACCCGGCGAGGCCCGTGAGGATTGGGCCATCCTGCGCGCCCTCTCGGACGTGCTGGGCCACCGTCTGCCCTTCGACTCGCTCAATGCGCTGCGGGCGAAGCTCTATACCCATTACCCGCACTTCGCGGCTATCGACACGGTCCAGCCGGCCGACGGTTTCGCTGCCGTTCAGGCGCTTGCCGGAATCGGCGGCACCCCGGGCCGCGAGCCGTTCGTGAGCCCGGTGAAGGACTTTTATCTGACGAACCCGATTGCCCGCGCCTCCGGCGTCATGGCCGAGTGCTCCGCGCTCGCCCGTGAGCTGAAGCTCGAGGCGGCTGAGTAAGAGGAACGGATCATGGAATTTGGAGACATCCTCCTCGCAGTCGCGATCATGCTGGGCAAGAGCCTGCTCATGCTGGTGGCGTTGCTCATCTTCATCGCCTATGCCCTCTATGCCGACCGCAAGGTCTGGGCGGCGGTCCAGCTGCGCCGTGGCCCGAACGTCGTAGGTCCCTGGGGTCTGTTCCAGTCATTCGCCGACCTGCTGAAGTTCGTCCTGAAGGAGCCGGTGATCCCGGCGCCGGCCAACAAGGGCATGTTCCTGCTGGCCCCCCTGGTGATGTGCACCCTGTCGCTCGCCGCCTGGGCGGTCATTCCGCTCAATGCGGGCTGGGCGATCGCCGACATCAACGTGGGCATTCTCTACATCTTCGCGATCTCGTCCCTCGGCGTTTACGGCGTCATCATGGGCGGATGGGCGTCGAACTCGAAGTACCCGTTCCTCGGCGCCCTCCGCTCCGCGGCCCAGATGGTGTCCTACGAGGTCTCCATCGGCTTCGTGATCGTGACGGTCCTCATGTGCGCGGGAACGCTGAACCTGTCGGCTATCGTGGAATCGCAGAACACCCGCCTGGGCATCCTCGGCTGGTACTGGCTGCCGCTCTTCCCGATGTTCGTGGTGTTCTTCATTTCGGCCATGGCCGAGACGAACCGCCCGCCTTTCGACCTTCCGGAAGCCGAATCCGAGCTCGTGGCAGGCTACATGGTCGAGTATTCCTCCACCCCGTACCTGCTCTTCATGCTCGGCGAGTACGTGGCCATCATGACCATGTGCGCGCTCGGCACGATCCTGTTCCTCGGCGGCTGGCTGTCACCGATCCCGTTTGCACCCTTTACCTGGGTACCGGGCGTGATCTGGTTCGTGCTGAAGGCAAGCTTCCTCTTCTTCCTCATTGCCATGGTGAAAGCCCTGGTTCCACGCTACCGCTACGATCAACTCATGCGCCTCGGTTGGAAGGTCTTCCTTCCGCTTTCCCTGGCGATGGTCGTGATCGTGGCAGCCGTCCTGATGGCGACCGGCAATGCGCCGGGCGTCCGCTAAAGGAGATCGGCCATGCAGCTCGACCGCATCGCTCAGTCCCTCCTGCTGAAGGAGTTCATCTCGGGCTTCGTCCTGACGGTGAAGTACTTCTTCAAGCCGAAGGCCACACTCAACTACCCGTTCGAAATGGGCCATCGCGGACCTCGCTTCCGCGGCGAGCACGCCCTGCGCCGCTACCCCAACGGGGAAGAGCGCTGCATCGCCTGCAAGCTCTGCGAGGCCATCTGCCCGGCCCAGGCCATCACCATCGAAGCCGGTCCGCGCCGCAACGACGGCACCCGTCGCACGACGCGCTACGACATCGACATGGTGAAGTGCATCTATTGCGGCATGTGCCAGGAGGCCTGCCCGGTGGATGCCATCGTGGAGGGGCCGAACTTCGAGTTCTCCGTGGAGACCCGCGAGGAACTCTATTACGATAAGGCCAAGCTTCTCGAGAATGGGGAGCGCTGGGAGCGGGAAATCGCGCGCAACATCGCGAAGACAGCGCCGTACCGGTAAGAGCTCTTTCTGCCAATAAGGGCAGGGGTCAAGCAGGTCCGGCGGGTTGTGCCCGTCGGATTCGGATTTTATAGACAGGCCGCCGGATTCTCCGGGGCCACGTCGGAAGGGGCCGCTCTTTAGCGGCTTAAGCTGAGCATGACGGTTACCGCCGCCTTCTTCTATCTGTTCGCGACGATCACGATCGCCTCCGGCTTCATGGTGATTGCTTCCCGCAATCCCGTGCAGTCGGTGCTGTTTCTCATTCTGGCCTTCGTCAACGCGGCGGGCCTGTTCCTGATGATGGGAGCCGAGTTCCTGGCGATGATCCTGGTCATCGTCTATGTGGGCGCGGTCGCGGTGCTCTTCCTCTTCGTCGTCATGATGCTCGACGTGGATTTCGCTGCGCTCCGCCAGGGCTTCCTGCAATACCTGCCCATCGGCGGGGTGATCGGGGTGATCTTCCTGCTCGAGCTGATCCTGGTTGTCGGTGCCTATTCCATCGACCCGGGCCTCGTCCGCTCGCCGGCGGTTCCCATTCCGTCGCCCGAGGTCATGACCAATACCGAGGCTCTCGGCCAGGTGCTCTACACCCGTTACTTCTACTTCTTTCAGGCCGCCGGCCTGATCCTGCTGGTCGCCATGATCGGTGCCATCGTGCTGACCCTGCGCGAGCGCGTCGGTGTCCGGCGCCAGGACATTTCCAAGCAGAACGCCCGGACGCAGGAAACAGCCGTCGAGGTGCGGAAGGTTCCCTTCCGTCAGGGTATCTAAGGAGGCAGGCAATGGTTATCGGACTGGGTCATTATCTCACCGTCGCTGCCGTGCTCTTCACGCTCGGGGTTTTTGGCATCTTCATCAACCGGAAGAACGTGATCGTCATCCTGATGTCGATCGAGCTCATTCTGCTCGCGGTGAACATCAACATGGTCGCGTTCTCGACCCATCTGAACGACATCGTCGGCCAGATCTTCGCCATGTTGATCCTGACGGTCGCGGCGGCGGAGGCGGCGATCGGCCTTGCCATTCTGGTGGTGTTCTTCCGCAACCGCGGCTCGATCGCGGTCGAGGATGTCAACAGGTTGAGGGGCTAAGCCCGAACGGATTGGCGAAGTAAACGAACATGTATCACGCAATCGTCTTCCTGCCGCTCGTCGGCTTCCTCATCGCAGGCATTTTCGGGCGCCTCCTCGGCGCTCGGCCGAGCGAGATCATTACCACAGCTCTGCTGTTCGTGGCGGCGGTCCTCTCCTGGGTGTCCTTCATCCATGTGGGCTTCGGCGAAGAGCCGATGATCCGGGTGCAGATCGCTCAGTGGATGTCCGTGGGCGACCTTCAGGTCGATTGGGCATTCCGCATCGACACGCTAACCGCCATGATGCTGGTGGTGGTCAACACGGTCTCGGCGCTCGTGCATCTCTATTCCATCGGCTACATGCATGAGGACCCGCACCGCCCGCGCTTCTTCGCCTACTTGTCGCTCTTCACCTTCACCATGCTCATGCTGGTGACGGCGGACAACCTCGTCCAGATGTTCTTCGGCTGGGAAGGCGTGGGCCTCGCGAGCTATCTGCTGATCGGCTTCTGGTACCAGAAGGATTCCGCCAACGCGGCTGCCATGAAGGCCTTCATCGTCAACCGCGTCGGTGATTTCGGCTTCCTGCTCGGTATCTTCACGATCTTCGTCCTGTTCAACGGCGTTACCTTCGACCAGATCTTCCCGCGCGTGGCCGAGTTCGCCGATGCGAAGTTCCACTTCCTCGGGATCGAGTGGCACGCCCTGACCATCGCCTGCCTGCTGCTGTTCATGGGCGCCATGGGCAAGTCGGCTCAGTTCCTGCTGCACACCTGGCTTCCGGACGCGATGGAAGGCCCGACTCCGGTTTCCGCGCTCATCCATGCCGCCACCATGGTGACCGCCGGCGTGTTCATGGTCGCCCGCCTGTCGCCGGTCTTCGAGTACGCTCCGGCGGCTCTGACGGTCGTCACCGTCATTGGTGGCATTACGGCCTTCTTCGCTGCGACCGTCGGTCTGGTCCAAAACGACATCAAGCGCGTCATCGCTTATTCGACCTGCTCGCAGCTCGGCTATATGTTCGTCGGCCTGGGTGTCGGAGCCTATGGGGCCGGCGTGTTCCACCTGTTCACGCACGCCTTCTTCAAGGCGTTGCTGTTCCTCGGCGCCGGCTCGGTCATCCATGCTATGCACCATGAGCAGGATATCCGCCACATGGGAGCGCTCCGTCGCTACATCCCCTTCACCACGGCGATGATGGCTGTCGGAACCCTGGCTCTCACCGGCTTCCCTTTCACGGCAGGCTACTACTCGAAGGACGCGATCATCGAGGCGGCTTATGCAGCTCACTCGTCAGCAGGCTCCTTTGCCTTCTTGGCGACCGTCGTCGCGGCTTTCATGACCTCGTTCTACTCATGGCGTCTGTTCTTCCTGACCTTCGAGGGAAGCGCCCGCTGGGGCCACCACGACCATCATGCCCATGCGCCGCATGATCATGAAGGCGTGGAGCATGACGATCATAACCGGGATGTGGAACCTGCGACACATGCTCAGCACGAGCATGGCCACCATGCTTCGCACATGCCTCACGAGAGCCCTCTCGTGATGCTTCTGCCGCTCCTCGTGCTGGCCATCGGAGCGGTCGTTGCCGGCTTCGTATTCCACGGTGCCTTCATCGGCGAGGGTTACCAGGAGTTCTGGAAGGGGGCCCTGTTCACCCGTCCCGAGAACGAGATCCTGGAGACGATGCACCATCTCCCGGGCTGGGTCCCGCTGCTGCCCACAATCATGATGATCCTCGGTTTCCTGGTCGCTGTGTACATGTACATCATCGACAACAAGCAGCCGGCGAAGCTCGCGGCCGATCACCCGATCCTGTACCGCTTCCTCTTGAACAAGTGGTACTTCGACGAGCTGTACGATGCGATCTTCGTGCGGCCGGCCATGGCCATCGGGCGCTTCTTCTGGCGCACGGGCGACCAGCGGATCATCGATGGGCTCGGTCCTGACGGCATCTCGGCGCGCGTCCTCGATGTGACGCGTGGCGTGGTGCGTGTCCAGACCGGCTACGTCTACCACTATGCCTTCGCGATGCTGATCGGCGTTGCCGCTCTCGTGACCTTCTATCTCTTCAGGGGAGCCCACTAATGCTCGGCTTCGGCATCCTCTCCGGCCTTCTGATCCTTCCTCTCGTCGGAGCGGCCTTCATCCTGACCCTGCGTGGCGACAGCGATTCTGCTCGCTCGAACGCCCGCTGGGCCGCTCTTGCGACGACCATCGCGACCTTCCTGCTGTCGCTCGTGGCTTGGGCGCGCTTCGACATCGCGGCGGCCTCGTTCCAGCTCGTGGAAAGTCATGTCTGGTTGACCGACACGATCCGGTTCAAGCTCGGCGTCGATGGCTTCTCCATGCCGCTCGTCCTGCTCACCACGTTCCTGATGCCGTTCTGCATCCTGGCTTCTTGGGATTCGATTGAAACCCGGGTGAAGGAATACTTCGTCGCCTTCCTGGTGCTCGAAACCACGATGATCGGCGTGTTCTGCGCGCTCGACCTCGTACTGTTCTACCTGTTCTTCGAGGCAGGCCTCATCCCGATGTTCCTCATCATCGGCATCTGGGGCGGCAAGCGGCGCATCTACGCGAGCTTCAAGTTCTTCCTCTACACTCTGCTCGGCTCTGTCCTGATGCTGCTGGCGATCATGGCCATGTACTGGACCGCCGGCACGACCGACATTCCGACCCTGCTTGCCTACAAGTTCGCTTCGAACCTGCAAATTTGGCTCTGGCTGGCGTTCTTTGCCTCCTTTGCAGTAAAAATGCCAATGTGGCCGGTTCACACCTGGTTGCCGGATGCGCACGTGGAAGCGCCGACGGCAGGTTCGGTGATCCTGGCGGGCGTTCTCTTGAAGATGGGCGGCTACGGGTTCGTCCGAGTGTCGCTTCCCATGTTTCCGGATGCGTCGCTCTATTTCGCGCCGCTGGTCTACGCTCTCTCCGTCATCGCGATCATCTACACGTCGCTGGTCGCGCTGATGCAGGAGGACATCAAGAAGCTCATCGCCTACTCATCAGTGGCGCATATGGGCTTCGTGACCATGGGCCTGTTCAGCATGAACGAGCAGGGCATTCAGGGTGCCATGTTCACCATGATCTCCCACGGCCTCGTCTCGGGCGCGCTCTTCCTCAGCGTCGGCGTGATCTATGACCGGATGCACACCCGCGAGATCAAGGCCTATGGCGGCTTGGTGAATCGGATGCCTCTCTATGCGGTCGTGTTCCTCATCCTGACCATGGCGAACGTGGCGCTTCCCGGCACCTCCGGCTTCATCGGCGAGTTCCTGACCCTCATGGGGGCCTTCCGGTCCAATACCTGGGTTGCCTTCTTCGCCGCGAGCGGTGTGATCCTCTCGGCCGCCTATGCGCTCTGGCTGTACCGGCGCGTGGTCTACGGACCGCTCGACAAGCCAGCCCTCCAGGGCATCAAGGATTTGAACCGTCGCGAGATCATCACCTTCGCGCCGCTCATCCTGCTCATCATCTATTACGGCGTGCAGCCCGGCCCCATCCTCGACGCCTTCGCGGCTCCGACGGATGCGCTCATGAGCAACGTTCAGGCTGCGCTCGCCACCGTGAAAACGGCCGCTGTCGCCGCACACTGAGGTTCCGATGAATCCCGCCCTCACCATTCCAGCTTTCGGTCCGATGCTGCCAGAGATCCTCATGGCAGTCGGAGTCCTCGTCCTGGTCCTGTTCGGCGCGTTCCGCGGCGAGCGTCCCGGCTACGGCATGAGCATCATCGCTCTGGCGCTTCTCGCCGTCACCTTCGTGGCGGTGCTGATGCTGCCCGGCGAGCGTGTCGAGACCATGGCCGGCTCCTTTGTGGTCGACCAGTTTGCCAAGTTCATGAAGGCGCTGACGCTTCTGGGTTCGGCCGGCGGCATCATCCTCTCCCTGGACTATATGCGCCGTGAGGGGATCTACCGGTTCGAGTACCCGATCCTGATCATTCTCTCGACCATCGGCATGATGATGGTCATTTCGGCGAACGACCTGATCGCTCTCTATCTCGGCCTCGAGCTACTCAGCCTCTCGTCCTATGTGATCGCGGCCTTCGACCGTGACAATGGGCGCTCGACCGAGGCCGGCCTGAAGTACTTCGTGCTGGGTGCGCTCTCCTCGGGCATGCTGCTGTATGGTGCGTCGCTGGTCTATGGCTTCGCCGGCAGCGTGTCCTTCCCGGTGATCGCCGGGGTCCTGCAGGGGAATGTGGGCATCGGCGCCATTGTCGGCCTCGTGTTCGTGTCAGCCGGCATTGCCTTCAAGATCTCCGCCGTGCCGTTCCACATGTGGACGCCGGACGTCTACGAAGGTTCGCCGACCCCCGTGACGGCCTTCTTCGCCGCCGCGCCCAAGATGGCCGGCATGGCCATGGCCACCCGCGTCTTCATCGATTGCTTCCCTGGCATCCTGGTCCAGTGGCAGCAGATCATCGTCTTCATCTCGATCGCCTCGATGGCGCTCGGCTCCTTCGCGGCTATCGGCCAGCGCAACCTCAAGCGCCTGATGGCCTATTCCTCCATCGGCAATGTGGGCTATGCGCTGATCGGCCTTGCAGCCGGCACGCCCGAGGGCATCCAGGGCGTCGTCATCTACATGGCGATCTACCTTGCCATGACGCTCGGCACCTTCGCGGTCATTCTCGGTATGCGCCGTGGCAACGTGATGTTCGAGTCGATCGACGATCTCTCCGGTCTCGCCCGAACCCATCCGGCCCTGGCGTTCTGCCTGGCGATGATGATGTTCTCTCTGGCCGGAATTCCGCCGCTGGCAGGCTTCTTCGCCAAGTTCTACGTCTTCGCTGCCGCGATCCAAGCCAATCTGGTGACGCTTGCGGTGATCGGTGTCGTGACGAGCGTGATCGGTGCCTATTACTATCTGCGGATCGTAAAGGTCATGTACTTCGATGCGCCGGTCGAGCGGTTCGAGCGCATGTCCCCGGGCGTGAGCTTCGTTCTCGTGGTGTCGAGCGCCGTGGTACTGCTGTTCTGGCTGGTGCCGGCTCCTATCGTCAACGCCGCGGGCGCCGCTGCGCGCTCCTTGTTCTGATCGTGCATCTGTCGCCCGAGACCGAGACCGCCGGCTATCGGCTTCTCTCGCTTGAGGCGACGGGCTCGACGAACGACGATGCTCTCCAGGCTGCGCGTGACGGTGATCCAGGGCAACTCTGGATCACTGCAGCCGAGCAGCTGGCGGGTAGGGGGCGGCACGGCAGGCAATGGTCGTCGCCTCCTGGCAATCTCTATGCCAGCCTGCTTCTGATTGATCCGTGCGACATGCCCTCCGCCCCACAGCTCGGCTTCGTCGCCGGGCTTGCCTTGCATGAGGCTGTCGAGGCCGTGACGGGAATTGGTGCTCCGCGCCTCTTGTTGAAATGGCCGAACGACCTTCTGCTCGACGGCGCCAAGGTCTCCGGCCTGCTGCTGGAGGGGCATCGACTTCGGCCTAACGGGGCTCTCGCCATTGTCATCGGCTTCGGGGTGAACGTCGCTTTCGCGCCCACCGGGACGCCTTACCCGGCAACGACCTTGCAGACGCTTCGGTCAGGGCTCGACAGGGGCGACGTCCTCCACGCCCTGTCCTCCGCCTTCGCCCGGACGTTCTCCGCATGGCGCACATCGTCGAGGATGAATGCATCGGATCCCTTCGGCGCAATCCGGCGGCTCTGGCTGGAGCGTGCCGCAGGCGTCGGGCAGGAGGTGACGCTCCGCTTGCCTTCGGGTGAGAAGAAGGGAACATTCGAGGGGCTCGACAGGTTCGGACGCTTGCAGTTGAAAAGCCCTTGCGGCTTGGAACTCATCGATGCAGGCGACCTTTATTTTCCCAATTTGCTGCACGATATAGCCAAGCCTGCGGCTGGCTCGAGAAGGTTTTGAATTGAATGGCATCCAATCAGGACGAATTGGTCTTTCTCCCTCTTGGAGGGCTCGGCGAAATCGGAATGAATGCCGCGCTCTACGGCTTCGGATCGGAGGCTGAGCGGCAGTGGATTCTGGTCGATTGCGGCATGGGCTTCGGCGGTGAGGAGAACCTGCCTGGCATCGACCTCGTCTATCCTGATCTGCGCTTCATCGAGGAAGAACGCCACAATTTGCTGGGCATCTTCATCACCCATGCCCATGAGGACCATATCGGCGCGCTCGTCGAGATGTGGCCACGCCTCCAGGCTCCAGTCTATGCGACAAAGTTCGCCATCGGTCTTCTGGAGACGCGGCGGTTGTCGGAGCCCGATGCACCGAAGGTCGACCTCAACGAGATCGTGCCCGGCCAGCGCCTGAAGCTTGGCCCTTTCGATATCGAGTACGTGCCGGTCGCCCACTCGATCCCGGAGTCGAATGCGCTCGCCATCCGTACGCCTCGAGGGCTCGTGGTGCATACGGGCGACTGGAAGCTCGACAATACCCCTTACCTCGGCAGCCTGACATCGGAGGGCGCCTTCCGCGCGTTGGGAGACGAGGGGGTGCTGGCACTTGTTTGCGATTCCACCAACGTGGTCCGAGAGGGCACCAGCCCAAGCGAGTCCGACGTTGCCAGGAATCTTGCTCAGCTGATCAAGGACGCGCCCCATCGCGTCGCGGTTACCACCTTCGCGTCGAATGTTGCCCGCATCCGCTCCGTAGCGGAGGCGGCCCGCGAGTGCGGACGTGATGTGGTGGTGGTCGGCCGCGCCATGGACAGAGTCGTCGAGGTGGCCAAGGAGTGCGGCTATCTGGAGGGCCTGCCCGAATTCCGCTCTGCGGAGAACTTCGGTTACATTCCCCGCGACAAGATCGTTGCAATCCTGACGGGTTCCCAGGGCGAACCCCGCGCAGCTCTTGCCAGGATCGCCCAGGACGAGCACCCGGATATCGCACTCTCATCGGGCGACCGGGTGATCTTTTCATCCAGGGCTATCCCAGGTAACGAGAAGGGTGTCGGCTCGATCATCAACAGCCTGATCGAGCAGGGTATCGAGGTCATTACCGACCGCACGGAGCTTGTCCACGTCTCCGGCCACCCTCGTCGCGGAGAGCTGGAGCAGATGTACCGGTGGACCCGGC
This sequence comes from Microvirga sp. 2MCAF35, assembly GCF_052115545.1. Taxonomy (NCBI): domain Bacteria; kingdom Pseudomonadati; phylum Pseudomonadota; class Alphaproteobacteria; order Hyphomicrobiales; family Methylobacteriaceae; genus Microvirga; species Microvirga sp. 2MCAF35. Next base: position 72,542 of record NZ_JBFRGW010000005.1, on the reverse strand, counting down.
CGCGCATCGCCATTCCCGCCCATGGCGAGCCGCTGCACCTGAGCGAGCATGCGAAATTCGCCAGAGCCCAAGGTGTGCCGGAAGTCGTGCGCGCCAAGAACGGAGCCCTCGTGCGCCTTGCCCCGGGCACGGCCGAGATCGTCGACAACATTCCGGCGGGCCGCCTTTACCGCGATGGCAATATCGTCATCGGAGCTGGCGAACGGGCCCTGCCGGAGCGCCGTAAACTTGCTTTCGCCGGCATCGTCACCGTGGCTATCGCTATCGACAACCGAGGCGAGCTCGTCGGCGACCCCGTGATCGATGCCATGGGCCTGCCTGATAAGAATCGCCAAGGGCGGGATCTGACCGACATCATTGCCGATACGGTGGGCGATCTGCTCGACAGTCTGCCGAAAGCCAAGAGGCGGGATCCGGAGGCCGTCGAAAATGCGGTTCATCGGGCTGTCCGTGCGGCGGTGAACCAGGAATGGGGCAAGAAGCCCGCCTGCCACGTACTCGTCATCGAGGCCTGAAAGGGAAAGTTCCGATGATCGGACGTCTCAACCATGTCGCCATCGCTGTGCCCGACATCGCAGCTGCCGCTGAAATGTATCGCAAGACGCTCGGGGCCGAGGTTTCGGCGCCCGAAGCTCTGGAAGAGCATGGCGTGACGGTCGTCTTTATTACCCTTCCCAACACCAAGATAGAGCTCCTAGAGCCGTTGGGCGGGGAATCGCCCGTCGCCCGGTTCCTGGAGAGGAACCCAGATGGCGGCATGCACCACGTCTGCTACGAGGTGGATGATATCATCGCGGCGCGGGATCAGCTTGTGAATTCCGGTGCAAGGGTGCTTGGCTCAGCCGAGCCACGGATCGGAGCCCATGGAAAGCCCGTGCTTTTCCTGCATCCCAAGGATTTCAACGGCACGCTCATAGAACTTGAGCAGGCCTGAGGACAAGGTGTTGATAAGCTTTGTAAAAAATCTCGCAGGGTCGCTCTGGTCCACGATCGCCGTCGTGATGATCGTGTCGGGAATCGCTGTCGCCATCAGTGTCAGCGTTTTTGGTCTCAGGGTGAGCGGAGGCCTGGCGCTTTACTTCGTGATCTGGTGGATCCTGCTCTTCGCCGTTCTGCCCTTCGGCATTCGCAGCCAAGCTGAGACCGGAGATGTCGTCCGTGGAAGCGAGCCCGGAGCCCCATCGCTTCCAGCTCTGCAGGAAAAGGCGATCTGGACGACGCTCGTCGCATCCGTCGTTCTCGTCATCGCCGCCGCAGTCTTTCCACTGGCGGGTCTCTGATCGGAAGCAGATCCGGGAAGCCAAAAAAGAAAAGCAAGGCTTTCGCCTTGCCTAAACTGCCTTTTGGCAATTTTTGATCCCTGGCTTTCTCAGACCAGCGCCTCTTGGCGCTTGGGGATCTTGTTCCTCCCGAAACTCGGACCGTAGCCTCCGACCTTTGAAGGTCCAAGGCGTTAGGATTTCGTTTATAGTCACCTTGCCCTGCGGTGTCACCTTTTGTAGGCACGCCCTGATGCATTTTTCGGCATTTCTTGTATTGATCTTTGGTCTAATCCATCTCGCCGCAGGCCCGTCAAGACGATCACAGCTTGTCTTTTGAGTGGTGCCTGTGTTGTGTGCTGGAAGCGAGTCGCTACCTATTTCCTATTCTGATCGAGACCTAAAGGCGTCCCATGCGTTTGAGCCGCTACTTCCTCCCCATTCTCCGTGAGACGCCGAAAGAGGCGGAGATCGTGTCTCACCGCCTGATGCTGCGCGCCGGTATGATCCGCCAGGAAGCGGCAGGCATCTATGCCTGGCTGCCGCTTGGCTTGAAGGTGCTCAACAAGGTCAATGCCATCGTCCGCGAGGAGCAGAACCGCTCCGGCGCTATCGAGCTTCTCATGCCCACGATCCAGTCGGCGGACCTGTGGCGAGAATCCGGCCGTTACGATGCCTATGGCAAGGAGATGCTGCGCATCCAGGACCGGCATGAGCGCGAAATGCTCTTCGGTCCGACTAACGAGGAGATGGTGACGGAGATTTTCCGGGGCTATGTGCGATCCTACAAGGATCTGCCACTGAACCTCTACCATATCCAATGGAAGTTCCGCGACGAGGTGCGTCCGCGCTTCGGCGTCATGCGCTCGCGTGAGTTCCTGATGAAGGATGCCTATTCCTTCGACCTGGATCAGGCCGGGGCCGTGCATTCCTACAACAAGATGTTCGTGGCCTACCTTCGCACCTTCGCCCGCATGGGCCTCAAGGCAATCCCGATGCGCGCCGATACGGGCCCCATCGGCGGAAACCTGAGCCACGAATTCATCATCCTGGCTTCGACGGGCGAGAGCGAGGTGTTCTGCCACGCGGATTACCTGAACTTCGACATTCCGCCGGCCGAGACGAATTTCGACGACGTGGCCGGTCTTCAGAGCACCGTCGACAAATGGACGTCGCTCTATGCCGCCACGTCCGAGATGCACGATGAAGCGGCCTTCGAAGCGGTGTCGGAGGACAAGAAGATGTCGGCTCGCGGTATCGAGGTCGGCCACATCTTCTACTTCGGAACCAAGTACTCCGAGCCCATGGGCGCGAAGGTCATGGGGCCCGACGGGCAGGAGAAGCCCGTCCATATGGGCTCCTACGGTATCGGCCCGAGCCGCCTCATCGCAGCCATCATCGAGGCGAGCCACGACGAGAACGGTATTATCTGGCCCGAAGCAGTCGCTCCCTTCGACGTCACGGTCCTGAACCTGAAGGTCGGGGACGCCGCGACCGATGCCGCCTCGGAGCAGCTCTATCGCGAGCTGGGAGCCGCGGGACGCGATGTTCTCTATGACGACCGGGACGAGCGTCCCGGCGGCAAGTTCGCCACGGCCGACCTTATCGGCGTTCCCTGGCAGATCCTGGTCGGACCGAAGGGGCTTGCCGAAGGCAAGGTAGAGTTGAAAAATCGCGCCACCGGAGAGCGCGAGCACCTTGCGCTCGACGACGTGGTCACTCGGCTCACGATTCGTAAATAGGCGGCTATGGCCAAGGAAAGAGACGCCAAGACGACCCCGACGGGAACGAAGCCCTTTTCGCTCTTCGAGTGGATGCTCGCAGGGCGTTACCTGCGCACGCGGCGGCGGGAGGGCTTCGTCTCGGTCATCGCGGGGTTTTCCTTCCTTGGTATCATGCTCGGCGTGGCCACGTTGATCGTGGTGCTTTCGGTGATGAACGGCTTCCGCAAGGAGCTGCTCGACAAGATCGTCGGTATCAACGGCCACATCTTCGTTGCGCCGCTCGAAAGTCCCCTTACTGATTATCCGGAGGTCGCTGCGCGCATTGCGGCAGTGCCCGGCGTCAAGCGGGCAATCCCGCTTGTTGAGGGGCAGGCTTTCGGTTCCTCCCAATATAACGGCAGCGGCATCCTCGTTCGCGGCATACGGGCGGAGGACCTGCGCAAGATTGATCATATCGCCGGCAATCTGCGCCAGGGTACGCTGGAGAACTTCGAGGACAGCGAGGGGGTCGCCATCGGCCGGCGGCTCGCCGATGCGCTCTCTCTCCAGGCCGGCGATACTCTCACGATCATCACGCCGCGTGGAGCCTCGACCCCCTTCGGCACGGCGCCCAGGGTCAAGGGATACCCGGTCAAGGCGATCTTCGAGATCGGCATGTCGGAGTTCGACTCGACCTTCGTGTTCATGCCGCTGACCGAGGCGCAGAACTACTTCAACCGCCAGAACGACGTGCAGCTCATCGAGGTCTATCTCGATAACGCGGACCGGGTCGACGAGGCTCGTGTCGCCATCGACGAGGCGGCGGGGCGCCCGATCCTCATGACCGACTGGCGCCAGCGCAACCGAACGTTCTTCGGCGCGCTCGAAGTCGAGCGGAACGTCATGTTCCTCATCCTGACGCTCATCGTGTTGGTGGCGGCGCTCAACATCATCTCCGGGCTCATCATGCTCGTGAAGGACAAGTCGGAGGACATTGCGATCCTGCGCACCATGGGAGCGACGCGCGGCGCCATTATGCGCGTCTTCCTGATCACGGGGGCGTCGATCGGCATCGTCGGCACCATCGCGGGTTTCGGCCTGGGGCTGCTGCTGGCGCTCAATGTCGAGACGATCCGCGACGTCATCTCCCGGCTGACGAATACCAATCTCTTCCCGGCGGAGCTCTACTTCCTGAGCCGGTTGCCGGCAGAGGTGAATCCCACTGAAGTGGCGACCATCCTCATCATGGCCATGGTGCTGTCGCTCCTAGCGACCCTGTATCCCTCCTGGCGAGCCGCGAAGCTCGATCCCGTCGAAGCGTTGCGTTACGGATAAGTATGTCGCCGACTCAAGCCCAACCCGCCCTGTACCTCTCCAAGGTCGAACGCCGTTACCCGCAAGGGGACGGCTTCCTCGAAGTGCTGCGCGGCGCCGATCTCGCGATCTGGCCGGGTGAGATCGTTGCGCTCATCGCACCATCCGGCACGGGCAAGTCGACCCTGCTTCATCTCGCGGGTTTGCTCGAGAGGCCCGATGGCGGCGAGGTCTTCGTCGGCTCGAAGCAGACCGCTGCCATGAACGATCAGGAGCGCACCCGCATCCGGCGCGAGGAACTCGGCTTCGTCTACCAGTTCCACCACCTCCTGCCCGAGTTTTCAGCCCTTGAGAACGTGGTGATCCCGCAACTCATCCGCGGCCTGTCGAAGACGGAAGCCCAGGATCGCGGCACGCAGCTTCTGACATTCCTAGGCTTGGGCAAGCGCCTCGATCACCGTCCTGGCGAACTGTCAGGCGGAGAGCAGCAGCGCGTCGCGATCGCCCGAGCAGTCGCCAATGCGCCGCGTCTGCTTCTGGCCGACGAGCCGACGGGGAATCTCGACCCCAACACGGCTGATCGCGTCTTCCAGACGCTTGTCGCCATCGTCCGAGCGTCCAAGCTCGCGGCCCTGATCGCCACGCACAACCTGGATCTCGCAGCCCGCATGGACCGGCGCGTAACGATCCGCGATGGCCTGATCGTCCAGCTGCCTTAAGGGCAATCCTTCAAATTCACATTGGGAGACGCGTGGTCAGCGCGGGTGACGACGCACGCTTGTATGCCTTAACGTTCTGTTGACTCCGTCTCGAGCCTGGACTCTGCACACGCTTTACACAGAACATCCAATGAACAAAGATGAACATATTGGGAACACGGAGAACACACCATGCTTCGCTTCATCCTTGAGACCACCGCTGAAATCGCCTCGTTGGCAATGTTCGGCTCTGCCGTGGCAATCTGGGCTCTGGTCCTTTCTCCCATTGCTTGATACCGGGATCCACAACAACTCACCGGGATTCACAGGAACATAGTCCTCGTGGCCGGAGGTTAGGCTTCCTTAGAAAAGAATCGTGCCACTATGCGTGCCGTTTGCTGAGTAGAGTTCCATGGCGCGCATTCTTCACGATATCGGTTTCGTCCATCTGCATGTCCATTCATCCTACTCGCTGCTCGAGGGGGCATTGAAGGTCGCGCAACTGGCCAAACTCGCAGCTGCGGACAAGCAGCCGGCTCTTGCGCTAACCGACACCAACAATCTCTTCGGCGCCCTCGAGTTTTCCGAGAAGCTCGCAGGCTCCGGTATCCAGCCCATCGCAGGCGTCCAGCTGTCTGTCTGCTTCGAGGAGCCGGATCCTGTTGCCCGCGTGGTTCCGCAGCCGTCCGACATCGTGCTCCTCGCGCAGAATGAGGAGGGCTATCGCAACCTCATGCGCCTCGTGAGCCATGCCTATTTCGGTGTGCCGCTGGGCGAGAACCCACGTGTGATGGGACCGGTGCTGTCGGCCCACAGCGAGGGGCTGATTGCCCTGACAGGCGGCTTCTCGGGTCCACTGGATTGCGCCCTGCGCAACGGTGCGCGCCAGGACCTGGCACAGGCACGGCTCGAGGTGCTGAAGAATGCCTTCGGCCATCAACTCTATGTCGAGATTCAACGTCACGGCCTGGAAGATGAACGCCTGATCGAAGGCGAGTTGCTCGCCCTGGCGGATCGCAACGGGCTGCCGATCGTGGCGGCGAACGAGCCCTTCTTCTCGTCGTCCAAGGATTACGAGGCGCACGACGCGCTGCTCGCCATCGCCGAAGGGCAGATAGTCTCCAATCCGGATCGCCGCCGCCTTTCGCCGGAACATCACTTCAAGACGCGCCAGCAGATGATGGAGCTGTTCTCGGACTTGCCTGATGCGCTCCAGGCCAGCGTCGAGATAGCCATGCGCTGCGCCACGCGCGTGAGAACCCGCAAACCCATTCTACCGAATTTCGGCACAGGTCCAGACGCCGCTTCTCTGGATGAGGGAGAGGAGCTGAAACGGCAGGCGGAAGAGGGGCTCGAGAAGCGCCTCGCTGCCCATGGCCCGGCGCCGGGCCTGACCGAGCAGGATTACCGCGACCGTCTCGCCTATGAGATTGGCATCATCCGGAACATGAAGTTCCCGGGCTACTTCCTAATCGTTTCCGACTTCATCAAGTGGGCGAAGGATCACGACATCCCGGTCGGGCCGGGCCGTGGCTCGGGTGCGGGATCGCTCGTGGCCTATGCGCTCACCATCACCGATCTCGATCCCTTGCGGTTCGCTCTGCTCTTCGAGCGCTTCCTCAATCCGGAACGCGTTTCGATGCCGGACTTCGATATCGACTTCTGCGTCGAGGGGCGCGAGCGCGTCATCGAGTACGTGCAGCAGCGCTACGGCGAGGAGCAGGTCGCGCAGATCATCACCTTCGGTACGCTGCTCGCGCGCGGCGTGATCCGGGACGTCGGCCGCGTGCTCGAGATGCCTTACGGCCAGGTCGACAAGCTCACCAAGCTGGTGCCGCAGAACCCGGCCAATCCGGTGACGCTGGCGCAAGCCATCGAGGGCGAGCCGAAGCTGCAGGCTGCCATCGATGAGGAGCCTGTCGTCAAGCGCATGCTCGACATCGCGCAGAAGCTCGAAGGCCTGCACCGGCACGCCTCGACCCACGCTGCCGGCGTGGTGATCGGCGACCGTCCGCTTCAGGAGTTGGTGCCGCTCTACCGAGATCCGAAGACCGGTATGCGTGTGACCCAGTTCAACATGAAATGGGTTGAGCAGGCGGGTCTCGTGAAGTTCGACTTCCTGGGCCTCAAGACTCTTACCGTTCTGCGCACGGCGGTCGATCTCATCCGGCGAAAGGGAATCGAGATCGATCTCTCGGCCCTGCCGCTCGACGACCGCAAGACCTACGAGATGCTCCAGCGCGGCGAGACGGTCGGCGTGTTCCAGGTGGAATCGGTGGGCATGCGAAAAGCGCTCGTCGAGATGGAGACCGACCGCTTCGAAGACATCATCGCCCTCGTGGCGCTTTATCGTCCAGGCCCGATGGCAAACATTCCGGTCTATTGCGCGCGCAAGCTCGGTAAGGACGAGCACAACAAGAAGGATTGGTATCCTCACGACAAGCTGGAGCCGATCCTGCGCGAGACCTTCGGTATCATCGTGTATCAGGAGCAGGTGATGGAGGTGGCGAAGGTCCTCTCCGGATACTCGCTCGGCGACGCCGACCTTCTGCGCCGTGCCATGGGTAAGAAGATCAAAGCCGAAATGGACGCGCAGCGCGAACGCTTCGTGTCCGGCGCGAAGGAGGGCGGTCTCGATAAGGCGAAGTCGAACGAGATCTTCGATCTGCTTGCCAAGTTTGCGGATTACGGCTTCAACAAGAGCCACGCGGCAGCCTACGCGCTGGTCGCGTTCCAGACGGCCTATCTGAAGGCCAATCACGCGGTCGAGTTCCTGGCCGCGTCGATGACGCTCGATCTCGACAACACCGACAAGCTTTCGGAATTCCGCCGTGAGGCCCAGCGCCTCGGATTCAAGGTTATCCCACCCTCGATCAACCGCTCGGGAGTCGTCTTCGACGTGAAATACGACGATGAGGGCAAGGGCCAGATTCTCTACGCGCTCGCGGCCGTGAAGGGCGTGGGCCGGCAGGCCATCGAGGCGGTGGTCGAGGCGAGAGGCGACAAACCCTTCAAGGATCTTGCCGACTTCGCCCGGCGCATCAATCCGAAGGCAATCAACAAGCGCACGCTCGAAAATCTCATCGCCGCCGGGGCCTTCGACGAGCTGGAGCCGGATCGTGCGAAGGCCTGCGCCTCCATCGACGCCATGATGAGCCTCGCCCAGCAATCGCACGAGGCGGCCAATGGCGGCATGATAGACATGTTCGGCGGGGTCGCCGCAGCCGGTGTCCAACTGCGTATCGGCCCTTACGAGCCCTGGCCGTCCGCCGAGAGATTGCAGCGGGAATACGATGCCATCGGGTTCTTCCTCTCAGGCCACCCGCTCGACGAATATGGCGATCTTCTCAAGAAGCTGCGCGTGCAAACCTGGGTCGAGTTCTGCCGTTCGGTAAAGGCCGGCAACTCCGTGGGGCGGGTCGCCGCCACCATCCTCGACCGTCAGGAGCGTCGGACCAAGACCGGCAACAAGATGGGCATTCTCACTCTCTCGGATCAGACCGGGCAGTTCGAGGCCATCATCTTCTCGGAAGGCCTTCAACGTCTGCGCGAGGTTCTGGAACCCGGCTCCGCCGTGGTCCTGATGCTCCAGGCGGGTCTCGAAGGCGAGGAGGTGAGGGCGCGGATCGGCATGGCCGAGCCCCTGGACGAGGCTGTCGCCAAGCACCAGAAGAGCATGCGGATCTTCCTTCGGGACGAGCGTCCGATCACCAGCGTCTATGAACGGCTCAAGGCCCGGGGCGAGGGAGAGGTGTCCCTCGTCCTCATCCTCGACGACGGCGACCGGGAGGTCGAGGTCAAGCTTCCAGGCAGGTACATGGCCACCCCCCAGATCGCGGGAGCGCTCCGGGCCGTGCCAGGCGTCGTCGACGTTCATGTGAACTAGCCTTTCCGCTATAGTCTGAGTGGCTCAGGGTAACGTCGGGCTTGCGTTTGGAGCCGCTTGCCCCTATATGCGCGCCTATCCCACACGCGGAATCAACCTCATAAGCCCTTGAGGTGTCCCGGTGGCCGGCTAGACCGGTCCACTGTTCCGCGGAGGCTTAACCGGAGAATAAACTATGGCGCTTCCCGATTTCTCGATGCGCAGCCTGCTTGAGGCTGGCGCTCACTTTGGCCACCAGGCCCACCGTTGGAACCCGAAGATGGGTCAGTACATCTTTGGCACCCGCAATAACATCCATATCATCGACCTCGCCCAGACGGTTCCGATGCTGCACCGCGCCCTCCAAGCGGTCAGCGACACGGTGGCCAAGGGCGGTCGCGTGCTCTTCGTTGGCACCAAGCGTCAGGCTTCCGATGCGGTTGCCGATGCGGCCAAGCGCTCGGCTCAATACTACGTGAACGCCCGCTGGCTCGGCGGCATGCTGACCAACTGGAAGACGATCTCCGGCTCGATTGCGCGCCTGCGCAAGGTCGACGAGATCCTCGCCGGCGGCGGACAGGGCCTCACGAAGAAAGAGCGTCTCATGCTCGCCCGCGAGAAAGAGAAGCTCGAGCGCGCTCTCGGTGGCATCAAGGACATGGGCGGCACGCCCGACCTGATCTTCATCATTGACACCAACAAGGAGCAGCTGGCGATCCAGGAGGCCAAGCGCCTCGGCATCCCGGTGGCTGCCATCGTCGACACGAACTGCGATCCGGACGGTATCACCTTCCCGGTTCCGGCCAATGACGACGCCGGCCGCGCGATCTCGCTCTACTGCGACCTCATTGCCCGCGCCGCTCTCGACGGCATCTCCCGTGGCGCCGGCGCCATGGGCATCGACATCGGCGAGTCCGAGAACCCGATGGCCGAGGAGCTTCCGGCGAACGACACGCCTGTCGCCGCCTACGAAGGCGAGCAGTTCGAGCGTCTGGCTGCCCCCCGTGGCGCTCCCGACGACCTGACCAAGCTGAACGGCGTCGGCCCGCAGCTCGAGAAGAAGCTCAACGAAGCCGGTATCTTCCATTACTGGCAGCTGGCCGCCATGCAGGCGGGCGATGTTGCCCAGCTCGACAAGGACCTGAAGCTGAACGGCCGCCTCGAGCGTGACGGCTGGATCAACCAGGCCCGCTCGATGATCGAAGCCGCTGCTGCGTAAGCCTTACGGCGCCGCAAGATGCAGCGCCGCTTGAACGAATGATCGAGCCCGGCGTTCCACGAGCGCCGGGCTCCCTCTATGCGTGAACCTTTGAAAGGAAAAGCCATGGCGAACATTACCGCTGCGATGGTGAAAGAGCTGCGCGAGACGACCAGCGCCGGCATGATGGACTGCAAGGCCGCTCTCGCCGAGACCAATGGCGACATGGAGGCCGCGATTGACTGGCTCCGAAAGAAGGGCTTGTCTAAGGCCGCCAAGAAGGCCGGTCGCGTCGCGGCTGAGGGCCTCGTGGCTGTCGAGTCGTCTGGTCACACGGCCACGATCCTCGAGGTCAACTCCGAGACGGACTTCGTCGCCCGCAACGATCAGTTCCAGGCCTTCGTCCGCGAAGCCGCCAAGATCGGCCTGATGGGCAACGGCACCATCGAGTCGCTGGAAGCCGCCACCTTCCCCGGCTCCTCCACGACCGTGAAGGACCGCCTGCAGGAGCTCATCGCCACCATCGGCGAGAACATGACCCTGCGCCGCATCGCCAAGCTCGAAGTCTCGAAGGGCGTGATTGCTTCCTACGTGCATAACGCCGTGAGCGAAGGCCTCGGCAAGATCGGCGTTCTCGTGGCGCTCGAGTCCGAAGGTGACGTCGATGCCCTGAGCACGCTCGGCCGCCAGATCGCCATGCACGTGGCCGCCACCAACCCGGTGGCCCTCGATGCCTCCGGCGTCGATCAGGCGACCGTCGAGCGCGAGAGCGCCATCCTGCGCGACAAGAACGCCGGCAAGCCGGACCATGTCATGCAGAAGATCATCGAGAGCGGCCTGAAGAGCTACTTCAAGGAAGTCACCCTCCTGGAGCAGCCCTTCGTGCACGATCCGTCGAAGACCGTGACCCAGGTCCTCAAGGAGGCCGAGTCCAAGGCCGGCAAGCCGGTCACCCTCAAGGCCTTCGTCCGCTATGCCCTCGGCGAGGGCATTGAGAAGGAGGAGGCTCCGGACTTCGCGGCGGAAGTGGCCGCCCAGGCCGGTCTCAAGGCCTAAATCGAACCCAAGTAAACGGCGGCTCTTCAGCCGCCGTTTTCATGAGAGGTCTCGAAAAGAAAGGTCTGATGATGGCAACGTTCCGGCGCATCCTGGTGAAGCTTTCCGGTGAGGCCTTGATGGCTCCCGACGGCTACTGGCTCGACACTCAGATCCTGTCTTCCTTGGCCGAAGACCTAGCTCAGGCCACCCGCGCCGGTTTCGAGATCGCAGTCGTCATCGGTGGCGGCAACATCATTCGCGGTGCCCGCATGAGCGCCGCCGGCTGGATCGACCGCCCCACCGCCGATTCGATGGGCATGCTCGGCACGGTCATGAATTCCCTCGCCGTCGAGACGGCTCTGAACGCCGCGGGTGTACCCGCTCGAACCATGTCGGCGGTCTCCATGCCGACGATCTGCGAGACCTATGCCCGTCAGCCGGCTCTTCACCACCTCGACAAAGGACAAGTGGTGGTTTTGGCGGGAGGCACAGGCAACCCCTTCTTCACCACCGACACGGCTGCCGTCCTGCGTGCGGCCGAGCTGCGCTGCGACGCGGTCCTGAAGGCGACCCAGGTCGATGGCGTCTATTCGGCTGATCCGAAGAAGGACTCGGCTGCCATTCGATTCGACCGCCTGACTCATGACGAGGCCATCGCCAAGGACCTGAAGGTGATGGATACGGCGGCGTTCGCCCTGGCGCGCGAGAGTAAGCTCTCGATCATCGTCGGTTCAGTGCACGCCCCCAGCTCCGTAACCGCTCTTCTCCAGGGGAAAGTGCCCTCGACGGTCGTCGCCCCTTGATCCAAGGGCCTTGATGCTGGACCCTGGGCGGCGTAAGCCCGTTTTAAATAGTTCGCGTAAGGACAAAATCTGATGGCCACGACCTTTGATCTCGCCGATGTGAAGCGCCGCATGCAGGGCGCCATCACCGCTTTCAAGAACGACCTGGCTAGCCTTCGGACCGGGCGCGCCTCGCCGAACCTTCTCGATCCTATCCAGATCGACGCTTATGGCTCCCTGATGCCGATTACCCAGGTCGCCACGATCAACGTTCCTGAGCCGCGCCTCCTGAGCGTCCAGGTGTGGGATCGGGGCATGGTCGCCGCTGTCGAGAAGGCGATCCGGGAGTCGGACCTTGGCCTCAACCCGCAGACCGAAGGCCAGGTGATCCGCCTGCGCATCCCCGAGATGAACGAGCAGCGCCGCAAGGAGATGGTGAAGGTCGCACATAAATACGCCGAGGAGGCGAAGATTGCTGTCCGTCACGTGCGCCGCGACGGTCTCGATCTGCTCAAGAAGCTTGAGAAGGACAGCACGATCAGCGAGGATGACGGCAAGCGTCATGCTGACCAGGTCCAGAAGGCCACCGATCAGTTCGTAGCCGAGATCGATACGCTTCTTGTGACCAAGGAAAAGGAAATCATGCACGTTTGATCTCAGGCGTGCATCGGGACGGAAATATGAGCGGCGAAGCCAAGCGGTCGGCCCCCATTCTTGCCCAGCAAGAGGCAGGCGAGGGAATTCCAAGCCATGTTGCCATCATCATGGATGGAAACGGGCGCTGGGCCGCTCAGAGAGGGCTGCCCCGGTTCGAAGGACATCGAAAGGGGATCGAGGCGATCCGCCGTGCGGTTCGCACGGCAACGGATCTTGGTATCGGATACCTGACGGTCTACAGCTTTTCGGCCGAGAATTGGCGCAGGCCTGCGGATGAGGTCTCCTACCTCATGAGTTTGCTCAAGCGTTTCGTCCGGCATGATCTGGCCGAGCTTCACGCCAATAATATTCGCGTTCGGATCATTGGTGAGCGTGAAGGATTGGCCTCCGACATTCGCCTGTTGCTGGATGAAGCGGAGCATCTCACCGCGTCCAATACTGGCCTGACGCTCGTCATCGCCTTCAATTACGGCGGGCGCCAGGAAATCGTGAGCGCCATGCGGGCTCTTGCGCGCAAGGTGAAGGAAGGGACGCTCGACCCGGCCGATATCGATATGGCTACGGTCGGTATGGCCCTCGATACCCATGACATTCCGGATCCGGACCTTGTGATCCGAACCTCGGGCGAGCAGAGGGTGTCGAACTTCCTGACGTGGCAGACAGCCTATTCCGAGTTCATTTTTCTGCCCTGCTTCTGGCCGGATTTCGACGAGGCTGCATTCAAGTCGGCCATTGACGAATATTTCAGGCGTGACCGCCGGTTCGGCGGCCTGAGCGTCCGGGCAGGCTGACGATGGTCTCGGACCAAGGCTCCAGCTTGCCGTCCAGTTCCGAGCCAGCCGCGTCCAAGGAGCTGACGACCCGAGTGTTGTCCGCTCTCGTCATGGTCGCCATAGCCCTTTTCACGGCCTATTGGGGCGGTTGGCCCTTTGCTCTGTTCTGGCTGGCTGCCGGCATCGCGATCATGGTCGAATGGACCCGTATGACAGGGGTTGAGCCACGGCTGCTGGTGCAGGGCGTTCTCGCCGTCGGCCTTGGCGTCCTGGTAGCTCTTTTCCTATCGGAGGCGAAACTCGGGCTCTTTATCGCTGCGGGGCTGTCCTTCCTGGCTGCAGGCGCACTCCTGACGCGGGACGGCAGTGCCAAAATCTGGTCCGCAACGGGCTTTCTCTATGCATTGCCGATCGTCCTTGTTCCGCCAGTCGTGCGCGACCATCCTGAACTCGGCATCCTGGGCCTTTTGTGGATGTTCGCCGTCGTGTGGGCTACGGATATCGCCGCATATTTCACGGGTCGGACTTTCGGCGGTCCGAAGCTTTGTCCGCCGATCAGCCCGAAGAAGACGTGGTCCGGCTTCATAGGCGGGGTTGTCGCGGCTGCCCTGGGTGGGATGCTCGTCGCCTGGGCAGGGCAGAAATTCGGCCTGACTTTGCCGTTTGGCTTTCTCGGGACTGCTGTCATCTCCATCGTCGCGTCTGTCGCGAGCCAGGTCGGAGACCTTGGCGAGTCGGCTCTCAAGCGCCATTGCAACGTCAAGGATTCGAGCCATCTCATTCCAGGCCACGGCGGGGTGATGGATCGCCTGGATGGCTTCTGGGCCGTATGTCTTATCGTTGCGGCCGTTCTTTTGACGATTCATTTGACCTCATAGGCATTGATGACCCGTTCCCTTACGATTCTTGGAGCAACCGGTTCGATCGGCCGCTCCACGGCCGATGTCGTTCTCGCCCATCAGGGGGAGTTCCATGTAGAGGCTGTGGTCGGGGGACGCGATGCGGTTGCCCTCGCCGGTGTCGCACGGAGACTAGGCGCCAAGTTCGCCGCCCTGGCTGATGAGAACGGGGGCGAGACGCTCAGGGAAGCCTTGTCGGGAACAGGAATCGGGAGCGGTGCGGGGCCATCGGCCGTTCTCGAAGCTGCCGAGCGTGAGGCTGACATTGTCATGGCCGCCATCAGCGGCACGGCCGGCTTGGCTCCGACCCATGCGGCCCTGAAGCCGGGTCGCCGGATCGCCCTCGCCAACAAGGAAAGCCTCGTCAGCGCGGGGGCTGCCTTCATGGCCGATGCCCGGCGTCTCGGCGTCGAGGTCATGCCGGTGGATTCCGAGCATAACGCCCTCGACCATGCTCTTGCAGCGGGTTTGAGCAGGGATGTGGAAAAGGCGGTGATAACCGCCTCCGGCGGTCCTTTCCGCTCCTGGACGAGAGACGCCATCGCGCGGGCGAGCGCCAAGGAGGCATCGGCTCATCCGGTGTGGTCCATGGGATCGAAGATCAACATCGACTCGGCCACCTTGATGAACAAGGGCCTTGAACTGATCGAGGCGCACCACCTGTTCGACCTTGAGGAGGGCCGCCTCGACGTCCTGGTCCATCCTGAGGCCATCGTTCATGGTCTTGTGCAGTGGAGCGATGGGGCCGTGACGGCCGGGATTGCCCTTCCGGACATGAAGGTCCCTATCGCCAACGCCCTGCGGCACCAGGGGCGCCTGAGGATGGACCTGCCGCGTCTCGATCTCGCTGCGATTGGCCGATTAAGCTTCGAGAGGCCTGACGAAGAGCGGTTTCCATGCCTATCTCTGGCCAAAGCCGCATTGAGGGCCGGTGGGGCGATGCCCACGATCCTGAATGCAGCCAATGAGATCGCCGTTGAATTCTATATGGCAGGTCATATCAGGTTCTATGATATTTCAGAGATAGTTGAGCGCGTCTGCTCAACTTTCTCGGGAAGACGGATCTCCGCACCGGCGACCGTGGCGGATGCCCTCGGGATCGACCAGGAGGCCCGGCAAGTGACACGGCAGCTCATTCCGACCTATGCTGAAGCGACGCGGCTCTAGAGCGCGCGAAAGGGATGACGATGGACGTTCTTTCGACGATCAGCGGTGCGACAGGTTCCCTGTTCCTCACCCTGATCTCTTTCCTGGTGGTTCTCACGGTCGTCGTGTTCATCCACGAATTCGGCCATTTCTGGGTTGGGCGCCTCTGCGGCGTCGGCGTGACGGCCTTCTCGATCGGCTTTGGGCGTGAGCTGGTCGGATGGACGGACAGGAAGGGCACCCGCTGGAAGATCTGCGCGATTCCCCTGGGCGGCTACGTCAAGTTCGTCGGCGACCTCAATGCGGCGAGCGTTCCGGATCAGGATGAGCTCGACCGGATGCCGCCCGCGGAGCGGTCGATCAGTTTTCCCCACCAGAATGTCGCCAAGCGCGCCGCCATCGTGGCTGCCGGCCCCATCGCCAATTTCATCCTGGCGATCGCCATCTTCGCAGGCTTCAACTACTTCAGCGGCCGGCAGGTTCTCGAACCGAGGATCGAGGCCGTCCAGCCCGGAAGCGCGGCCGAGAAGGCCGGCTTTCTGTCGAAGGACCTGATTCTGACCGTCGACGGCAGGCAGATCGAGACGTTCGCCGACATGCAGCTGATCGTGAGCTCCAGCGCCGGCGAGCCCCTCGCGTTCACCGTGGAGCGTAACGGCCAGACCGTTACCCTTACGGCAACACCGAACCTGGTCGAAAGAACCAGTCCCTTCGGGAAGCAGCGCATCGGGCTTCTCGGGGTCGAGGCCTCGCGCGATCCGACGGCGATCAAGCGCCTGACCTATTCCCCTTGGGGAGCCGTCAAAGCGGCCGTAGGTGAAACCTGGAGTCTCGTCGAGCGGACCCTCAACTTCATCCGCCGTCTGGCCATAGGCAGGGAATCGACCGACCAGCTCTCCGGCCCCATCGGAATCGCCAGGGCCTCGGGAACGGCCTTCGACGTGGGCGGGGTGTACAGCCTGGTCAGCCTGATCGGGTTCATGTCGGTCTCGATCGGACTTATTAACCTTTTTCCCATTCCGTTGCTGGATGGCGGCCATCTTCTGTTCTATGCCATTGAGGCGGTTCGCGGGCGTCCTTTGAGCGAAAAAGCCCAGGAAATCGGCTTCAGGATAGGGTTTGCCCTGGTGGGGATGCTCATGCTGTTTGCCACCTGGAATGATCTTGTTCACCTTGGCACCAGTTTTCTGGCCCGGGGATCGTGACAAGGACGCCACGCTATTCAAAAATTGGTACTCTGTTGTGGATGTGCCGTTTGCAATAGCGGCGAAAGTTTGTACAAGCGGTCCACACAGATAAGGTTGGCGGCACTCGTCTCCAACCTGCGGGGCCTCCTCGCTAGGGACAGAATATAAAGAACGGGCCAGTTGATGATGTCGACGACCACGCCTCGCCGGAAAAAGCCGGCCACTACCGCCATTGTCGCGATCAGCGCGCTCATGGCTGGAATTACTGCCGCGGAGAGCGCCTTCGCGCAGCAGGTGGCGCCGGGGAATCGCCGTGCTTCGGCTTCGCAGGGACCTATCGTCAACCGCGTCGTCATCGAAGGTAACAAGCGGGTCGAGAAGGCTCTGATCGAGGACCAGCTTCAGGCACGGGCCCGCGCGCCCTACAATCAGGCCGCCGTCGATGCCGACGTTCAGCGAATCCTCGAGGTCTATCGCCGTTCGGGCCGTGGTCTTGCCCAAGTGACGCCCCGTCTGGTCGATCTGCCCAACGGGACGGTCGACGTGGTCTACACCATCAACGAGGGTGACAAGACCGGCGTGGCGGATATCCGCTTCGTCGGAAACAGTCAGGTTTCGTCCAGCCGCCTGCGCGGCATCATGCAGACCAGCGAGTCGAATATCCTCAGCTTCCTCAAGAGCAACGACGTCTACGATCCGGATCGTCTCTCGAACGATCTCGATCTCATTCGTCGGTACTACCTGAAGAACGGCTACGCCGATTATCAGCTCGTCTCCAGCGACGTTCAGTTCGATCCCAATGCCGGTGGCTACGTCATCACCATCACGGTGAACGAGGGTGAGCAGTACCGCTTCGGCAGCGTGGGTGTCGATCCTCGCCTCGCCGGTGTGGATCCCGAGGCTGTCCGCAGGGGCATCGCGACCTCCGAGGGCTCGGTCTACAACGCCGAGGCCGTCGAAAAGTCCGTTCAGGCTCTGACCACAAACGTGGCCCGTCAGGGCAATCCGTTTGCTCAGGTTCGTCCGGTCGGCACGCGTGATCCCTCGACCCGCACGGTCAACCTCTCCTACGTGATCGAGGAAGGTCCGCGGATCTACATCGAGCGCATCAACGTACGCGGCAACAGCCGTACCCGCGACTACGTGATCCGTCGCGAGTTCGAGCTCGGCGAGGGCGATGCCTACAACCAGGTTCTGGTCGATCGCGCCGAGCGTCGCCTGAACAACCTTGGCTATTTCAAGCGCGTCCGCATCTCGAACGAGCCAGGCTCCTCGGCCGACCGCGTGGTCGTGAACGTGGATGTGGAGGATCAGTCCACCGGTTCGTTCGCCATCTCGGGCGGTTACTCGACGGCTGACGGCTTCATCGGCGAAGTCTCGGTCACCGAGACCAACTTCCTCGGTCGTGGCCAGTTCGTTCGTCTCGCCGGCCAGCTCGGCCAGCGTGCCCACGGCGTCGACTTCTCCTTCACGGAGCCGTACTTCCTCGGCTACCGGATGGCGGCCGGTATCGACCTGTACTCGAAGTTCAGCGACCAGACCCGGTATTCCCGTTACGAAAACCGTATGACGGGCGGTACGCTGCGCCTCGGCCTTCCGATCACGGAAGAGTTCTCGGTCACGGCCCGCTACTCGCTCTTCCAGCAGTCGGTGGACATCCCGAACGACCTGAAGCAGCCCTATAACGACTGCACGGCGCCGATCCCCGGCTATACCGTGCTCAATCCCGGTGGAACGCCGAACCGCGCATTCTGCGAAGGCAACGGTGAAGCCTCTCTGGCGATCAAGGAATCGCAGGGCGACACCATTACGTCGCTTGCCGGCCTGACGTTCAACTACAACACCCTCGACAACACCCGCGATCCGCGCAACGGCTTCTACGCCGAAGTGAAGACGGACTTCGCCGGCCTCGGCGGCGACTCGCGCTACTTCCGCGTGACCGGCGATGCACGCTACTACCGCGAACTTTTCGAGGATGTGATCGGTATCGCTCGCGTCCAGGGCGGTCACATCATGGGCTTCGAGAACAACGATGGCGGCGACAACGGCGATCTGCGCATCGTCGACCACTTCTTCATGGGCCCGTCGCTGGTCCGCGGCTTCGCACCGAACGGCATCGGTCCGCGTGACATTTCGAGCCTCGACAGCCGCGCGAACGCCGTCGGCGGCACCACCTATTTCGGCGGTTCGCTCGAAATGCAGTTCCCGATCTGGGGTCTGCCGCGCGAGCTGGGCCTGAAGGGCGCCGTCTTCGCCGATGCCGGTACGCTGTTCGGCTACGAAGGTCCGACGAGGTTCGGCCTGAATGGCGGCTCCATCTTCGATCCCGCCGATGCCGGCGTCTGCGTACAGAATCCCAACGTGCCGCAGAACTGCATCAACGTTCTCGACAGCAAGGTGATCCGTTCGTCGATCGGCGCTTCGATCCTGTGGAGCTCGCCGCTCGGTCCGATCCGCTTCGACTACGCCTATGCGCTCACCAAGGAAGAGGGTGAACTCCTTCCGAACGGCACCCGGGTCGGTGAGGATCGCACCCAGGCCTTCCGGTTCACGGGCGGCACTCGTTTCTAATCGGGGAGGGCGCCCTTGGGCGCCCTCACTTATTTTTCATGACAGAATCCAATTTCTTTCCGCAAAACCAGGCGTTGACCTTGCGTCAGGTAGCGGAGATGGCGAATGCAACGCTCCCCGACGGCACCGACGGGGAGTTTTTGCTTAAGGGCGTTGCTCCTTTGGAGAGCGCCGGCCCCGGCGATCTCGCCTATATGGACAATCCGGCCTATGTGGGCGCCTTGGCTGCGACGCGGGCACGAGCCTGTCTCGTGACGCCGCGCTACTCCGCGAAGGTTCCTCCCCAGACGGTTGCGATTGTGACCCCGCAGGCCTACCGCGTCTTCGCGCAGGTGCTTGCAAACCTGTTTCCATCCGCCATGCGGCCGGAATCCTCGTTTGCATCCACAGGCATCTCGCCCGGATCGTTCGTTCACCCGTCCGCCCGGCTGGAGCATGGGGTGCGGGTCGATCCCGGCGCCGTCGTCGGCCCGCATGCGGAGATCGGGGCCGGGACCCTGATCGGTGCTCATTCCGTCATCGGGGCCCAGGTCAAGATCGGCCGTGATTGCTCGATCGCCGCCAATGTGACCGTCTCCCATGCCTTCATCGGCAACCGGGTCATCCTTCATCCGGGCGTGCGCATCGGGCAGGACGGGTTCGGGTTCGCCATGGGGCCGCAGGGGCACCTGAAGGTGCCGCAGGTCGGGCGGGTCATCATCCAGGACGACGTGGAGATCGGCGCCAACTCGACCGTGGATCGGGGCGCCAGCCGCGATACGGTGATCGGCGAAGGCACGAAGATCGACAACCTCGTCCAGATCGCCCACAATGTGGTGATCGGCCGCCATTGCGTGATCGTCGCCCAGGTCGGCATTGCCGGGTCCACGACGATCGAGGATTACGTGGCCCTCGGTGGCAAGGTTGCCGTGAAAGGGCACGTGCGGATCGGCATGGGAGCCCAGATCGCCGCCACCAGCGGCGTCAATGGCGATGTCCCTCCCGGCGCCCGGTGGGGCGGCACTCCCGCCCGCCCCATGCGCGACTGGTTCCGCGAGATCACGGCCCTGAAAAAGCTTGCATCCCGGACCGATTCCGCCAAAGACGACGATGCGTCTTCATAACGTTCGTTGAAGGCATTCACTACCGCCTGGAGTTCACGTCATGTCCGAAGCGCCCACCACGCTTCAAACCGCCGATATCATGGAGATCCTGGAGCTTCTCCCGCACCGGTATCCCTTCCTCCTGGTCGACAAGATCATCGAGATCGACGGCGACAAATCGTGCATCGGCATCAAGAATGTCACCTTCAATGAGCCGCAATTCACGGGCCATTTCCCGTCCCGGCCGATTTTCCCCGGCGTTTTCCTGATCGAAGCCATGGCTCAGACGGCTGGCGCCATCTGCGTCAAGGCGAAGATGGCCGAGCAGGCGAAGCCGAAGCAGGTATTTTTCATGACCATTGACAAGGTGAAGTTCCGCCGGCCGGTCGAGCCCGGAGACCGGGTCGAGTTTCACATGCGTAAGCTGAACAACCGCCGCAACATGTGGTGGTACAAGGGCGAAGCGAAGGTGGACGGCACCCTCGTCTGCGAAGCCGAAGTCAGTGCCATGCTGGTGCTCGAATAATGGAAACCGTGATTCATCCGACCGCCGTCATCGAGGACGGCGCGAAGATCGGCCAGGGTGTCAAAATCGGTCCTTTCTGCACGGTCGGACCCGAGGTCGAACTGGGCGAGGGCTGCCAGCTCATGAGCCATGTGGCTCTGGCCGGACGGACGAAGATTGGGCCACGGACGCGGATCTTCCCCTTCGCATCCATCGGCCATATCCCGCAGGACCTGAAGTACAAGGGCGAGGCCTCTACGCTCGAGATCGGCGCCGATTGCATGATCCGCGAAGGCGTGACCATGAACCCCGGCACGGAAGGCGGCGGCCTGCGCACAATCATCGGCGACCGTTGCGCCTTCCTGGCCAATTCCCATGTGGGCCACGACACGAAGGTCGGCAACGACTGCATCCTGTCCAACAACGTGATGCTGGCGGGCCATGTCACGGTCGGCGATTTCGTGATCTTCGGCGGCGGATCTGCCGTGATTCAATTCACCCGTGTCGGCTCCCACGCCTTCGTGGGCGGCATGTCGGGCCTGGAGAACGATCTCATTCCCTATGGCATGGCCATGGGCAACCGGGCGCATCTGGCTGGCCTCAACATCATCGGCCTTCGCCGCCGCAACTTCACCCGCGAGCAGATCCACGACATCCGCCGGGCCTATCGACTGCTCTTCGCCGACGAGGGCACGTTGGCCGAACGGGTCGAGGACGTGGCCGGCGAGTTCGACGATCATCCCTTCGTGCACGAGATTCTCGACTTCATCCGTGACCGCGGGGATCGCGCGATCTGCACGCCGCGGGATCCGGTCAGTTCGGCGAGCTAGCGCATCGTGCGGAAAAGTGGACCCGGTTTTCCGCGCCCAGCGATGCGCTCTTCAAAAGAAGGGAGCATCGGATGGATCCCAAAAGCGCACGTCCACTTTTGGGGCCGATGCTCTAATGCCTAAGGGCCCGATTGCGATTGTCGCCGGGGCCGGGCAACTTCCCATCCAACTCTTGGATCACCTGGAGCGGACGGGACAGGAGGTGCGGGTTCTGGCGTTTCGCGGCTTCGCGGAGGCCGAGCTTCAGCGCCGCGCCCATGCCACCGTCGATCTGCTCGACCTCAAGACCATCATGACCACCCTGGAAGGATGGCAGCCGCAGGCCGTCTCCCTCGTCGGTGCCGTGCGGCGTCCCGGGTTCTCGGCGCTCCTGAGTGCCTATTCGCTCCTGCGGAACATGCAGGAGGTGAAGGAGGTCATCACCCGGGGCGACGACCAGGTTCTCCGTGGGGCCGTCATGCTGCTGGAGGAGCGGGGCCACCGGGTCGTCGGCGCCCATGAACTCGCGCCCGATCTCGTGGCCTCACAGTCATTGAGCGGCAAGCTGACGCCCAATGCGGATGACCGGGAGGCCATCGCCGTCGGCCTCGATCTCCTCAAATCCCTGTCCGCGTTCGATATCGGCCAGGGGGCCGTCATTGCCCGGAGGCACGTTCTCGCGATCGAGGGCCCAGAAGGGACCGACCGGATGATCTGGCGGGTCATGAAGATGCGCCAGTCCTGGTTCGGCCTGCGGCGGCGCGAGGAGGGCGGGGTGCTCATCAAGGCCGCGAAGCGCGGCCAGGATCTGAGGGTCGACATGCCGACCATCGGCCCCCGCACCGTTTCCGAGGCCGCAAAGGCAGGCTTGTCCGGCATCGCCATCGGGGCGGGCTCCACCTTCGTGCTGGAGCAGGAGAAAACCCTGCGCACGGCGGACAGGCTCGGCCTGTTCCTTGTGGCCGTCGACCTGCCCTGGATGGAGGACTCCCTTGGCTGAGGAAAAGCCGCTCACAATCTGGATCGTCTCGGGCGAGGAATCGGGCGACCAGCTCGGTGCCAAGCTGATGCGGTCCCTGAAGGCGAGGCTGGGGAGCGGACGCCTGCGCTTCGGCGGGGTCGGCGGGCATGCGATGGAGCGGGAGGGCCTCAAAAGCCTGTTCCCGCTCGAAGAGATCGCCGTCATGGGCATTTCCGCGGTTATCGCGCAGCTGCCGTCGATCCTGAAGCGCATCAGGTTCACGGCCGATGCCGTGCTTGCCGCGAAGCCCGATCTTCTCGTCATCATCGACAGCCCGGATTTCACTCATCGGGTCGCCAAGGCGGTCCGGCAGCGGGCGCCGGGGATCCCCATCGTCGATTATGTCAGCCCCTCCGTCTGGGCCTGGAGACCCGGTCGCGCGCCGAAGATGCGGGTCTATGTGGATCATCTGCTGGCCCTCTTGCCCTTCGAGCCGGAGGCCCACAGGCGCCTCGGCGGCCCGCCGACCACCTATGTCGGCCATCCGCTGATTGAGCGGCTTAGCGAGATCAGGCCGGGGCCGGGTGAACGGGGAAACGGTTCTGCCGGCCCCATCAACCTGCTCGTCCTGCCGGGCAGCCGCCGGTCCGAAGTGAGCCGGCTGATGGAGCCGTTCGGCGAGGCCTTGGCGCTGCTGGCGGCCCGCTCGCCGCGCCCCTTCGAGGTCACGATCCCAGCGGTCCCGCATCTCGCGCAGGAGATCAGGACGCGGGCCGAATCCTGGAGCGTGAAGCCGAGGATCGTGGAGGGTGAGGCCGCGAAATGGGCGGCTTTTCGCGCTGCCGACACGGCGCTCGCCGCCTCCGGCACCGTGACCCTGGAGCTTGGGCTTTCCGGCGTGCCGATGGTCGTCGCCTATCGGGTGTCGAAGATCGAGGAAGTGCTGAAGTACCTCATCAAGGCTCCCTCCATCGTGCTGACCAATCTGGTCCTCGGCGAGAACGTCATCCCGGAGCTGATCCAGTGGGATTGCACGCCTGAAAAGCTCGCCGAGGCGCTTCTGCCGCTTCTCGGCGACACCCCCGAGCGGCAACGGCAGCTCGAAGCGTTCGGCAAGCTCGATAAGCTGATGAAGATCGGCGACGAGGTGCCCAGCGAGCGCGCGGCGCGGATCGTCGAAGAGGTGCTGAGGTCGAAGCTGCGCGACTGAGCGAACGATTCAGAATGGACAACAACGAAAAAGGGGCCTTTCGGCCCCTTTCCCATGTCAGCATATCTATTTGTCTTACCCGCGCTGGGCGACCGTCACGTAGTCGCGCTCTGTCTCGCCGGTGTAGAGCTGGCGCGGGCGGCCGATGCGCTGGGACGGGTCCTCGATCATCTCGCTCCACTGGGCGATCCAGCCGACCGTGCGGGCAAGCGCGAACAGCACCGTGAACATCGAGGTGGGGAAGCCCATCGCCTTGAGGGTGATGCCCGAATAGAAGTCGATGTTCGGGTAGAGCTTCTTATCGATGAAGTACTCGTCCTTCAGCGCGATCTGCTCGAGCTCCACGGCCACGTCGAGGAGCGGGTCGTCCTTGATGCCGAGTTCGTTGAGCACCTCGTGGGTGGTCTTCTGCATGATGCGGGCGCGCGGGTCGTAGTTTTTGTAGACCCGGTGGCCGAAGCCCATGAGGCGGAACGGATCGTTCTTGTCCTTCGCCTTGGCGATGTATTCCGGAATGCGGTCGGGCGTGCCGATCTCTTCCAGCATCTTCAGTGCCGCTTCGTTGGCGCCGCCATGGGCCGGTCCCCACAGGCAGGCGATGCCGGCCGCGATGCAGGCGAACGGGTTGGCGCCCGACGAGCCGGCGAGACGCACGGTCGAGGTCGAGGCGTTCTGCTCGTGGTCGGCATGCAGGATGAAGATCCGGTCGAGCGCCCGCGAGAGCACCGGGTTGACCTTGTATTCCTCGGCCGGCACCGCGAAGCACATGCGCAGGAAGTTGGACGTGTAGTCGAGCTCGTTCTGCGGATACACGAAGGGCTGGCCGATGGAGTACTTGTAGGCCATCGCGGCGAGCGTCGGCATCTTTGCGATCATGCGCATGGACGCGATCATGCGCTGGTGCGGATCGGAGATGTCGGTGGAATCGTGATAGAAGGCCGAGAGGGCGCCCACGGAGGCGACCATGATGGCCATCGGGTGCGCGTCGCGGCGGAAGCCGGTGAAGAACCGGTTCATCTGGTCGTGCACCATGGTGTGGCGCGTGACGCGGTAGTCGAAATCGGCCTTCTGGGCGGCGGTCGGCAGCTCTCCGTAGAGCAGCAGGTAGCAGGTCTCGAGGAAATCGCCGTGCTCGGCCAGCTGGTCAATCGGATAACCGCGATAGAGCAGGACGCCCTTGTCGCCGTCGATATAGGTGATCTTCGACTCGGTGGCGGCAGTCGAGGTGAAACCGGGATCGTAGGTGAACATCCCGGTCTGACCGTAGAGCTTCGAGATGTCGATGACGCTCGGGCCGATGGTGCCTTCTTTGACCGGCAGTTCCACGGACTTGTTGTCGACGGTAACGGTGCTGGTGTTGGAACTCATGCGTCATGGCCCTTTCAAAAAGGAGGCCGGGCAGAACCTAGTGCAACCGGTGGATCGGAGAAGGCCTCCGGGGCTGCGGAACCGAGGTTTGCCGGTCGGTCAGGAGGATAATGGCGCCTTGGGTAGCTTATCCGTGGGAACGGAGCAAGCACGTCTAAAGGCGAGAAACGCCTGCTATGCAGCAGGCGCAACCTTCGTTTGATCGCTCAGGCGCGACAGGGTTTCATCCTTGCCGAGAACCACCATCACGTCGAAGATTCCGGGCGAGGTGGCTCGCCCTGTCAGGGAGGCCCGGAGAGGCTGCGCGACCTGGCCGAGCTTCGCCCCGATGGTCTCGGCGTGCTCGCGCACGACCGCTTCCACGCTCTGGGCCGACCAGTCGGACAAGGCCTCGAGCTTCTCGGGAAGGCCGGCAAGGCGCGACCGGCCGTCCGCGATGAGGCTCGCGGCTTTCTCGTCCATGTGCAGTGGCCGCTGCGCATAGAGGTAGTACGCGCTGTCGAGGAGTTCCACGAGAGTCTTGGCGCGTTCCTTGAGGCCCGGCATGGCGGCGATCAGCTTCTGGCGCAGGGCCGGCTTGAACGTGCGTCCCAGATGATGCTCGTCCTTGTCGAGCTCCGGCAGCAGGTCCTCGAGGGCCTGCACCAGCCGCTCGTCGTCGGCCTGGCGCATGTAATGGCCGTTGATGTTCTCCAGCTTGGCGAAATCGAAGCGCGCCGGCGAACGGCCGATGCTGCCGAGATCGAAGGCGTCGATCATCTCTTGCGTGGAAAAGATCTCCTGGTCGCCGTGGCTCCAGCCGAGACGGACGAGATAGTTGCGCAAGGCCTCCGGAAGATAGCCCATGCTGCGATAGGCTTCGACACCCAGCGCCCCGTGGCGTTTCGAGAGCTTCGCTCCGTCGGGACCATGGATGAGCGGAATGTGGGCCATCTTCGGCACGTCCCAGCCGAGCGCCTGGTAGATCTGCGTCTGGCGTGCCGCATTGGTCAGGTGATCGTCGCCGCGAATGACGTGGGTCACGTCCATGTCGTGATCGTCCACCACGACGGC
The DNA here is from genome assembly GCF_052115545.1 of Microvirga sp. 2MCAF35. Classification (NCBI taxonomy): domain Bacteria; kingdom Pseudomonadati; phylum Pseudomonadota; class Alphaproteobacteria; order Hyphomicrobiales; family Methylobacteriaceae; genus Microvirga; species Microvirga sp. 2MCAF35. Next base: position 46,464 of record NZ_JBFRGW010000005.1, on the reverse strand, counting down.
GAGCATGTAGGTGGGCGTGCCGTCCGAGCGCAGGAGAACGAGATCGTCGAGATCCTTGTTCTGCCACACCACGCGGCCCTGCACCTCGTCCTCGACCACGGTCTCGCCCTCGGTCGGCGCCTTGAGGCGGATGACGGGCTTGACACCCTCGGGAGCCTCGGACGGGTCGCGGTCGCGCCAGCGGCCGTCATAGCGCAGGGGACGGCCCTCTTTGCGGGCGGTCTCGCGTATCTCCTCCAGCTCCTGCTGGCTGGCATAGCAGTAATAGGCGCGGCCCTGCGCCAGGAGGCTCTCGGCGACCTCCTTGTGACGGGCCGCGCGGGAGAACTGATAGACCACGTCCCCGTCCCAATCGAGGCCGAGCCATTTCAGGCCGTCCAGAATGGCCGCGATGGCAGCGTCGGTGGAGCGTTCCCGATCCGTGTCTTCGATGCGCAGCAGCATCTTGCCCCCATGCCGCTTGGCATAGAGCCAGTTGAACAGCGCCGTGCGTCCTCCTCCGATATGCAGGAAGCCGGTGGGAGAGGGGGCGAAGCGGGTGACGACGGTCATCGCAGGAAACCTTGAGTGAAAACATGGGCCGCGCGGCTTTTCCATCCGCAGCGTCATCCGACTCAATCCACAGGGCGGTTTGGGCCGGAGCGTGCGGTCGTCTAGCATGGGTAGAGACCCGCGTTAAGCCGAAGCCACGATGGAAGACAACCAAGGAAAGCCCCGCAGGATCCCGCGCAGCACGGCGCGGGTCGTGGCGTTGCCTTGGTCCTCGGGCGTACCTCAGATCTGGGCTCTTCCAGATGGGTCCGCCTGGCTGTCTCGGAATATCTCCCTCGAAGTCGAACAGCGCCGGCTTTTTCCCTGGATCGCGGTCTTCTTCGGACTGGGCATTGTCCTGTTCTTCCAGGCCGAAGGCCGACCGGCCCTCTGGGCGCCGGTCGGAGCCTTCACGGTCTGCAGTGCTGCTGCGCTGGCGTTGCGCCGAAAACTGGCGATCTTTTCCGCCATGATCGCGCTCGCGGCACTCTTCGCGGGTTTCTCCGCGGGCGTGATCCGCGCCCGCAGCGTGGCGGCGCCTGCGCTGACTCACCTCGTCATTACGCCGATCACGGGCTTCATCGAGACCATCGAAGATCGTGAGACCGGAAAGCGGCTGCTTCTGCGCGTGACCGGGATGAAGGACGTGGCGGATGCCGATCGACCCCATCGGGTGCGCGTTTCGGTGCGTAGTGGCGAGGGGCTCTCTCCCGGTCAGCTGATCGTCGGTACGGCGCGTCTTCTTCCGCCGCCTCAGGCGGCATGGCCGGGCGGCTACGACTTTGCCCGCGATGCCTCTTTCAAGGGCATCGGCGCCGTAGGCTCCATGGTCGGGCAGGTTCGCCTGATCGATTCATTGGAAGGGCCGGATTGGCCCCTCCGGCTGGCGGCTCGGGTCGATGAGGCGCGCAATGCGCTGACCGAACGCATCGCCTCGGCCATCGGCGGGGCGGCCGGAGGCGTCGGCGCCGCGCTGGTGACGGGCAAGCGCGGCCTCATCCCGGAGCCGACGAACGACGTGCTTCGCGGCGCAGGCATCTATCACATCGTGTCGATCTCGGGCCTCCACATGGTGCTGGCCGCAGGCACCTTCTTCTGGCTTGCGCGGGCGCTTCTTGCTCTCGCGCCGGGCGTCGCGCTTCTCTGGCCGGTGAAGAAGATCGCCGCCGTCGCAGCCATGATCGGAGCCACAATCTACTGCATATTCTCCGGCTCCGATGTCGCCACAGAGCGCTCGCTCGTCATGACGCTTGTGATGTTCGGGGCGGTCCTCGTGGACCGTCCAGCGTTGAGCATCCGCAACCTGTCGATTGCCGCGCTCATCGTGCTGGCGCGGGAGCCTGAGGCGTTGCTCGGGCCGAGCTTCCAGATGTCGTTCGGCGCCGTTGCCGCCATGATGGCGCTCGTACCTCTGATGCACCGGCCGAAATTGGAAGGAGCGGGTGGGGGCATTGTCGCACGAGGTGTCGTTTGGATTGGTCAGGCCCTGCTCGGCCTCGTCACGACGACGCTCGTGGCGAGCTTCGCGACGGCTCCCTTCGCGGCCTATCATTTTCAAAGCCTCAACCCCTATGGCCTCATCGGCAACGCGCTCGCTCTGCCGCTCGTCTCGCTGGTCGTGATGCCGTCCGCCGTTCTCGGCGTGCTTGCCTATCCGTTCGGTCTCGACCGTCCGATCTGGCAGGTCATGGGAGCGGCCGTGTCACAGGTCCTCGACGTCTCAGTCTGGGTTGGGAGTTTCAGCGGCTCGACGCTCGTCGTGCCGGCTCTGGGAAACACGGCGCTCGTCCTTCTGAGCCTCGGGCTGGTCCTTGTGTCCGTGCCGGCTTCGGCCCTGCGGTGGCTTGCTTTCGTACCGGCCGGGGCAGGGCTGGCCTTGGCCGCGTCACCGGATCGCTACGACGTCTTCATCGACAGGGACGGGGCGGGGGCGGCCATTCGCGGCAGAAGTGGACAGCTGTCGCTCGTGGGGCGACCGTCCGATTTCGTAGCCGAGCAATGGCTGCGTGCCGACGGAGATTCGAGACGCGCCGATGATGGAAGCCTCCGACAGGAGGCGAAGTGCGACGCCGCAGGCTGCGTGGTCGCAGCAGCGGAGGGGCGATGGATCGCGTTCGTGCAGGATTTCGCGGCGTTCGAAGAGGATTGTCGGCGCGCCGCAGTGATCGTCACGAGGCTCAAGGCGCCGCCCACATGCAAGGCATCCCTCGTCCTGGACGGTGATGGTCTGAAGGAGCGCGGCGCCGCCACGATCCGCTTCCGCCCAGAGGCTGTCGAACTGCGTTCCGTCCGAAAGGGGCGGGAGGTCAGAGCATGGTCCGGAGCGGAACCGCACCGGACCGAAATGTCGGCTGCTCCGGAAAGACCACGCCGTGCGCAGCCTGTTCCGGAGCAGGATTTTCCTGAGGAAGACCTTCAAGCACAGGACGAGAATTAGACGTCACGCCGGGGCTTGAAGGTTTGGGCTTTGCGCATCTTTCCACGCAAAACCGGTTTCCACTTTTGCGCTCGATGCTTCAGTACCGGCGAACCAGGCTGACGAGCTTGCCCTGGATCTTGACCCGGTCCGGACCGAGTACACGGGTTTCGTAGGCCTGGTTGGCGGCCTCGAGCGCAATGGAGGAGCCGCGACGGCGGAAGCGCTTCAGGGTCGCTTCCTCATCGTCGATCAGAGCCACGATGATGTCGCCCGTGTTGGCCGTGTCCTGACGGCGGATCACCACGAGGTCGCCGTCGAGAATGCCGGCTTCCACCATCGAGTCGCCCCGCACCTCGAGGGCGAAGTGATCGCCCTGGGCCAGGAAATCGCCCGACAGGGTGATGGAATGGCTGCGGGTCTGGATGGCCGAGATCGGCACACCGGCGGCGATCCGGCCCATGACCGGGATCGACATTTCCCGGTCGCGCGGATCGGAGGCCGGCTGGGGCGCGGCCTTGGCCTTGCCAGCCAGACCACCCTCGACCACGCTCGGCGTGAAGCGCCGCTGGCTGCCCGCACCGCTGGTGCTCTCCGGCAGGCGGATCACCTCCAGGGCCCGGGCGCGGTTCGGCAGGCGGCGGATGAAGCCGCGCTCCTCGAGCGCCGTGATGAGGCGATGGATGCCGGATTTGGACTTGAGGTCGAGCGCGTCCTTCATCTCGTCGAAGGATGGCGGAACACCGGTTTCACGCAGCCGCTCATGAATGAAGCGGAGCAATTCGTGCTGTTTGCGCGTCAGCATGGCTGGCCCTTACTGCCCCTGTGGGAGCGATTCTGAAACAAATCGAGAACAAGGTAGCCGTTCTTGCTGTGTTCCGCAAGCCTGAGTGTTTGCGGCTCGTTGGTGGGGGGCGAATTTTTATTTGTCGGAGTGCTGGTAGAGATATTTGTCGCTGAAGAATGATGAAGCCCTTAAGAATCAAGGGTTTTGAGGTTGCTCAATCTGAGGTGCTGAGGGTTGCTCAACTGCGCAACGACAGATATTGATACTGCAGACATCAACCCATTGAAAAATCTAAGAGAAGTTGCTTCTAGTTGGCAAACCTCTAACAAATAAGAAGATGCGACGACTGTGATTGGCCAACCTATTGGCCAACCTATGTGCCCCCCTCGAAAAAGCCACGACGTCGTTTCCGCTCGTTGAGTGCGTCCCCTCCATCCTTTCGGGAAAGCCACTTAAGCCGAAAGCGATCATAGTGATCCGCGATTGCTGTTGTGAGCGACGCGACAAAAATCTTTCGGTTGGTGTGATCGGTTTCGCTATTGGGTGTGGGCAATAAGCCAACGCGATCCAACGCGTAATACACAGCATCGAACAGTTCAGATGCCTGAGGTCTGAAGTCCTTATATATGAAGTAATCCGATTCAATGCCGAGATAGTTGCATATCCGTAAGAAAATCGACGCGGGAATGCGCGTTTCACCACCTAAATAATTTTGAACAGAGCGGTAAGGTATCTCAAGATCCTGGCTTATCTGGCGTAGTGATACACCCTTTTGCTTAAGCACATCTTTGAGGGCCGCAACAAGTTCTTCGTCGGTTAACTCACTTGACATATACCTAAATAAGCGTAATCGTGGTCATTATGCACCAGATTAAGCATTATCTCCCTGTTGCCTTTATAGGCTCTGAAGACCTCTACAAGGCCGTCCGCGCTGCCTTCATCGTACGCGGAACAAGCTTAAATGCATGGTGTAGAAGCAACAGCATCAACAGGCAAACTGCCGAGAAAGCTCTTCGAGGAGAGCGGGACGGTCGGCGAGCTAGAGAACTTCGGCAGCGCATCGTTGATGAACTCTTCCCGAAGGGGAAAGCTGCGTGAGGGCGTTCATTGACCTGCCGCGCCTCGCGCAACTCGCTGGCGTCTCCAGACAGGCCATAGAAAAATCTGTGGCGAAGATTATTCGAGGCGATGCAACCACGTGGCATGGGGCGCCTCTGATTGTTCGCCAAACTCGTGGTCGCGGTGGCCATTGCGGCATTCGTCACGAAGTTCTTGTTGAGAGCCTCCCTCTTGATCTTCAAGAGCGCTTCAGAGCCCTCTCAGAGGTCTCTGAGAGCCATCTCAGAACCGACGATCCGGCCCGCATCGAACGGGAGTGGTGGTACGGCATCATTCAGCCGGCCTTGCCACATCCGCTTCACTCCCGCGAACGGGGCGAGGCAGTCCGCACTATCGCCGAGCGCAAGCACATGCGGCCGGATGGTCGTTGGACGGAGATCACGGAACGAACCATCCAGCGCAAGCTCGCCGCCTATGAGACGAAGGGCTTGGCCGGATTAGGGCGCTCCAAACGGTCTGATGCAGGGCAACGCAAGACGATCCTGACCCGCGCCTGGGACATGGCCGTCAAGTTGCCAGACGAGACCAAGGAAGGCATCGCCACCAAGGCAAAACAACGCATCCGCAACCTTTGGGCCAATGGAGCCGCGCGCTCGGATGTCACTCTCCTGGCCTCATCTTACCTTGCCGACCTGACGCGGGACGCCGGCTTCAACCCTGGAGAGCAGCAGCTCAAGGAACTCTGCCGGTTGCCGGACAACCTCATCGAGGCGGAGCGCCGGTTCCGGAAGGTCCATGTTTTTGAAACCAACGCCAAAGCATTCCATGATGGCCGGCGGCGGATCAAACGGCACGGCGATGGGCTGGAGCCCATGCAGATCGTGTTCGGCGATGTTCACCACATGGATGTGCTGGTCCGCCGACCGGACGGCTCAGTCGCAACGCCGAAAGCCATCGCATGGCTGGATGTCGCCACCAATCGCGGACGTATGGATTGGATCTTGGTCGAAAAGGGCGGTGGCATCCGCAACAGCGATGTCATCGCCAGTTTCATCCGCATGACGCAGGACCCCCATTGGGGACTGCCGAAGCACATCTATGTGGATAACGGGTCCGAATACAATTGGGCCGAGTTCATCGGCGATGCGTTGAAGCTCTCCCGCGATCTTGTGGACTACTTCAACCCACGCAATCCCATTATTCGGGCTCTGCCATACAACGCTGCGGCCAAGACTATCGAAGGCTTCTTCGGCAACATCGAACGCACGGTGTTCGCGTCACTGCCGGGGCACATCGGCGGCGACCGCATGAACAAGAAGACGGCCAATGTCGGACGCGAGCCCGTGCCGTTCGATGGATCCTTCGAGAAGTTCTGTGACGACGCTTATGGTCTCATCGAGTATCACAACGCCAAGCCTCAGCATGGCCGGTTAAAGGGGATATCTCCCAATACCGCTTTCCGGCGGGCCGTGACGGAGCAGGGCTGGAAGCGGACCACCATCGATCCTAACGAACTCATGATGGCGTTCTCGGTTGCCGAGACCCGCAGGGTTGTGAAGGGTGTCATCTCGGTTGGAGGCATCGAGTATACCTGCGACGAGCTGGTTCGACACCCTGACGAGACTGTCCAGATCCTCAAGCCCAAATTCGGGGATTGGGGAGCGATCCCGGTCTTAACCAAGTCCAACCAGTTCATCGGTGTCGCGCGCCCTGACCGCAAATATGGCTTTACAGAGCAGGCCGGAGCGGTCGAAGCCTCCCGCCGTCAAGCTCTCGACCGGAAGGTCATAATGGACCTGAAGAGCCAGACCCAGCGCATCAGTGTAACCAGTTTGATGGTTGAGCATGCGAAGCGCGAGGAACCTTTGCCCGAGCCGGAAACCTCAGCCGTCGTCCGCCTGACCGATGAAATGGCCGAGATCGGCCGTCAGGTCGCCCAGACGCCGCAGGCACAAGCATCCGCAAAACGGAACGACGCAAAGCGCGCTCACCTGAAGCGACTGCAACAACTCGGCTTGGATAAGAAGGGGGCTATTTGATGATCATGGATCCATTTGTGACAGAAGAAGAACGGCAGAGGGAAACAATCCAAGCTGCCATCAACTTCATGGCAGCTCTGCAAGATCAGCCGCTGCCGCCGGCAGTGACCGATATCCCGTTCATCGAGACCACAGTGTCCCGATTGATATTCACAGTATTTGACCGGGTGTGGCGCACGGGACGCAACGGCCTCGTGATCGGGGCGGCTGGCGTCGGAAAGACCAAGACACTAAAGGAAATTGTTCGCCGTTCCGACAATCTGGAAGGGCCAAAAGCCGGACTTATCACCATCACGGGTGTGATGGGATCATCCGTCATGGCGATCTTTGAAGCGCTTTGCCCGCTGCTGTGTGTGGAGCCCGCGACCAGCATCGCCGCAACCCTCCGCCGTTTGTCGAAGCATGCGATGTTCCAACCGGTCGTGATTATCGACGAAGCGCAGAACCTGACGCTCAAGGCGGCCCGCGAGCTGCTCCACATCAGCGAAGAAGCGCAGGTGCGGATGATGTTTTGCGGCAACGATGAGGTACTCAAGCTAGTGAACTCCGGGCGGGCCGCCATCCAGCAGATCGGTCGCCGCCTGCCGATCCGGGAGACCGTGAGCTGCATCCTGGATGACGACACCGACCTGCTCGCCAGATCCTTCGACATCGAAGACGATGACGCCTTGGCTCTGTGTCGCGCCGTGGGCGAAGCCTTCCATGCCGATGGGGTTGTGACCCTGCTCCAGGAGGCCCGCTCTCAGGCCGCCGACACGGGTGTCATCAGGATCGAGCACCTCAAGGCTGCTCTCAATCTCTTCCCGCAGTTCCAGGCGATCTTCACGAACCGAGGCCGCAGCAAGCTCAGCACGAGGCCATGATGTCCGACGACAACGAAATCATCCAGGTCGACTTGTCTGCCTTGAGTCGGGAACGGCTCGAAGCGCTCTGCCGCTACATGCTGGAATTCACCGATGGGGTGACACAGGTCAACAATCGTTTGCTGGGACGTCTCACCGAAGACCCGCGAAACGCCAAGGTCATCTTCGACCATTGGAGCACGCTCCTCAACCGGATGAACGAACAACTCGCAGCATTCGTCACCAGCCTCGTGGCGGACCGCGACGGACAGCAAGTTCAGTAAGCCAGCGGCTAACCTGCCCCTTGGTCAATCACCCTGCCAACAGCCTAAAGACAATTCAAAAAGTCATCATCAGAGAGGTTTCATCATGTGTTTGGATACCGCGACGGATCGCCACCCTTCGAACGAAAGCCCTTCCGAAGCGGGGCGCATGGCGCGGGCATTTTCCGGTCCGGTCAACGACATGAATGCCGAGTGCCTTGAGCTGGCCCGGCGGGTGCGCGGCATGGCCTGGGCTTTTGAGCGGATTGCGCGCGACGAAGCCAGCATGACGGATCCGCAGCAGAACCTCGCGATCCTCGACCTCAGCGTCGCGGTGCTGGACTACGTGGACCGCTGCATGAAGGACCTGGAAGCCGAAGCGGAGCGCCGCATGGCGCGGCCGCAGGGTTGAGGAGGGATCCGATGCCTTCCCTTGATCAGTTGGAGATGATCGAGCGCGGCCGCCAGCAGCTCTTCAAGCATCCGGGGGAATGGCGCGCCGTCCTGCTACAATTCGGTGGGGTCGAGCGGGTCGAGGACCTGGACGCGCGGGGCGCAGTTCGGGTGCTCGACCGGCTCTTTGTGTCCGGGTTCCGGGATCGGAGGTTGCCATCCGTCGCGCCTGACTATTGCAACCTTTTGAGGAGATGGCAGAGGGCGGCAGGGTTTTCGGACGCGATGCTTTCTTCTCTCGTCTATGCTATCAGCCGCAACAACCCTGAAGGCTTGGACGGAACGCGGATCCTGGAGCAGGTAACGGTGGCCGAGTTCGGTCGCATCTTGAGCTTCTTTGAAACCTATGGCTTCGACGTAGGGGAGCTCCCGCATCGATCTGTGATGACGAAGAAACAGGTTGCCTTGCTGCATGTCGCCAAAAAGGAGCTGGGTTTTAGCGACGAGGCCTTCATGTCGGCCCTGTGCTGCTATGGTGGTGGCGTCGTCTCGTCAGGCAATCTCGATCAACGCGGCTTCGACCGGCTGCTGGTCTATTTCGAGGCGCTGGGCTTCGTTTCTAACAAAAGAAAGCCCCGGCCGGCTCAAAAATCCGGCTTCGGCCATCGCAAGGGCATGGCGACCCCGGCACAGGTCGAATTGATCCAAGGCCTCTGGCGCGACTGGAACGGGTCCGACGATGCCGCCGCCCTCGGCCGCTGGCTGGAGAAGAGCTATGGGGTGTCCGCCCTGCGCTTCCTGAAGCAGAATGAGGCCGGCAAGGCCATCACCGGCCTTCGGGCCATGGTGCGCCGGAGAAAGGGCGCGGCTGCCTGAGAGCGGCCATGGTAGGGGCGGAGCCCGAAAGGCCGCTCTTACGGCTCTTAAACGCTCTTAACCGCTAAACTATCCGCGAGGGATGGCCCGTCAGACGGAGCGGCGCTTCCTCATCCTCGAAACGGCGGCGGTCGGATCGCCGCTCTCGCGAGGCCGCAGCTCTTCCTACACTGGTGCCAAAGCCTGTTGACGACTGACGGTTTATGGCAGAGATTTCAGCTCCCCGGCGGCCTCGTCAGAGCCTCGGTCGGTGAGGCCAGATGCGGCGGATCGCACATGATGCCGTCGGCTTCCTTGAACATCGATCCCACATCCTCAACCGGCCCACTCCAGTAGCTACTGGCATGACGCCATCCCCCTGGTTTCGGACATGATACCCGAAATCGCAGGCAGCCTAACTGGTCTCCAGAATGGTTGCCACGGGGGCTTATGTGAAGAACCGACTGTCCAGTCCAACAATTGGTCTGCTTATCGATTGGTACGGCGCGCGCCGCGCCTTCGAGATCGTCATGGAACTAGGGGGCCTCCGTCATTACGTACCGGGCAAGATCGGCCTGGGACTGGGCGGGCAGCTCTCATCATTCCTGACAGCTAAAGAGCTTGAGCCCCTCATCGAGGAGTTCGGCGGCGATTACATCAAGATGCCGATCGCGCGCACGTTCTGCATCGAGTTTCTTTACTGGGTCGAAGGCAAAGGCATCTCGGCCATCGCCAGGGCTATCCGCACCACTGAGGATACGGTGATCCGGTCGCTTGGGGCGAAACCTCCTATCGATATGAGAGGAATTGCTGTCCGACAGGTCCGTGAGAGAGGAGGTGGCCAATGAGCACGGCTCTTCCCGGTCAAACCGTTCTCAATTCCGATGGATCGGTCACGCTCCCGCTGCGCAAAGCCGTTTCCGTGGAGATCCGGGACCGCTTCATGCGCAAGCGTCTGACGCGGTTCGAGGAGCTGCGGTTCCAGCCGCTGCGGGATGCCGATATCGGCGCCGTCGTGCGCTTGGCGCGTGCCGGCGACGGCGATGGGGCCTCGCTGCTCGCCATCGCATCGATGCTCCGCCTGGACCGCAAGTCGGCAACGGCGCTTGTGGCCACTCTCGACCGGGCCGATGAGAGCGACTGTGTCGAAATTGGCAACTACCAGATTGCACAGGCCGCCCGGATCGGCGGCATGTCCGAGGAGGACATCGAGGCCGCCAAGCAGGCTGGAACGGAGACAAACCCATGAGCGGGCGCTCCATGGCCGTCTCCGTCATCGTGCGCCTGAAGGATATGTTTTCCTCCGGGATCGGCGGATTGATCAACCGGCTGCGCAGCCTGTCCAACATGGGCGGCCGGCTCAATTCGCTCGGCTCATCCATCGCCAAGTTCGGCCGCGAGGTCGGCGTCCTGGGTGGCGCTCTCGCGGCTCTTTCCTTTGCCGCGCCGCTGCAATCGGCCGCTGCCTTCGACAGTCAATTAAGGGACATCGCCATCACGGCCGGCAAGACCGGCGCGGCCGTCGAGCTGTCGATTGCCGAGCAGGCCAAGCGTTATCAGAAGCTCGCGCTCGATGTCGGTCAGCGTTCGCGCGACCTCGCGGCCGGTGGTCAGCTCCTGGTGGCGGCCGGCATGGAGCAGGGCCTTATCGACCGGCTCATGCCGACCATCGGCCGGATCTCGACAGCGGCCAATGCCGCCGTGGCAGATGTATCCCAGACCGCGTTCGCTCTCAACGACGCCCTGAAGATCAACCCGGATCAGATGGAGCTGGCGTTGGCCAAGCTGGTGACGGCCGGCAAGCTCGGACGCTTCGAGTTCAAGAACATGGCCGGAGAGTTCCCGGAGCTGACCCAGCAGATGGCGGCACTCGGTGTCACCGGCATGGAAGCGGTGGAAAGCCTCGGGGCCGCCTTGCAGATCGCCATGAAGGGCACCTCCGATCCGAAGACGGCGGCCAACAACCTCAGGAACTTCCTCTCCAAGATGGCATCGCCCGAGGCGAAGAAGAACTTCGCCGATATGGGCGTGGACATCGCCAAAGTGATGCAGGACGCGACCGCCAAGGGCATTAACCCGATGGAAGCGGTGGTCGAAAAGATCAACCGCCTGACCGGCGTGTCCCGGAAGGAAGTGGATGGCATCATCAGGAAGGCGAAGGCCGGTGGCGCGAACGATGCCGAGGCTCTCGACCAGGTGCGCCAGCGCATCGAGCAGGTGACGCGCGGCACGAAGATCGGCGAGCTGTTCCAGGATCAGCAGGTGATCGGCTTCCTGCTGCCGATGCTCGCCAATTTGGAGAAGTATCAGGAGCTGAAAGGCGAGATCAACCGCTCCACCCTGAAGATAGTCGATGACGATTTCGCTTCCCGGATGGCTGGCCTGGAAAAGAAGCTGGAGCGGTTTTCGGAGATCGGCGATCAGGCCATGCGCCGCGTCGGTCTCGCCTTCGCGACCAACCTGCCGTGGATGACGCAGGCGCTTGAAACGGTTCTCGCGGGCGTGGCCTGGGTGGATCAGACCTTTCCCGGCGCGATTGACAGCTTCTTGTCGTTGGCTGGTGGAGCGCTGCTTCTCGCAGGCGGCCTCGGTGTGCTGGGACCTGTATTCAGCATCCTTGGGGCCGGGTTCGGCATCATCACAGCGGCGCTCGGTGTTTTGGGCGGTGTCATTGCCGCGATCTTCTCGCCGATTGGCATCCTGGTCGCGCTACTGGTCGGTGCGGCTGCGATCATCGTCATCCACTGGAGCACCTTCGCGCCGTTCTTCACGCAATTGTGGGACGGCATCAAGCAGACCTTCAACGGCGTGGTGCAGTTCTTCTCCGGCCTGTTCTCAGGCGACTTCGCCGGGATGAAGGCAGGCTTCGAGGCCACGATGAACGGCCTCTCGACAGCGGCGTCCGCCGCCTGGGACATCATCAAGAACGTCTTCAGCATGGCCATCACAGGTCTCGATCAGCTCATCACCAGCAATCTCCCGGCCGGATGGGTGCAGGTGTGGGAGCAGGTGAAGGCGAGTTGCAGCCAGTTCATCGGGGGGCTCGCGGCCTGGGCAGGCAACGCGGTCGAAGCGGTCAAGCAAGGATGGAGCGGTCTCGTCGGCTTCTTCACGGAACTGTGGGCACAGATCCGTGCGCCCTTCGATGCCTTCATTGCCTATGTGACGGCCGGCATCGCCAAGATCCAGGGCACCATCGAGGGGGTGAAGAGCTTCTTCGGCATGGGCGGATCGCCCGCCGCCAATCCGGCTGCGGCCGGTGGTACTGGCGCTCCCGCCGGTCCGCTCAATCCCGATGCTGGGGCTAAGGGCTTCACGCCGATCTCGCCGGTCGGTGGCAGCAAAGGCTTCGTCCCAACGGCCCTTGGCGCGCAGAAGGAGCAGACGGTCGGCGGCAAGATCGTGGTCGAGGCCGCTCCCGGCACAACTATTAAGAACGTCCAATCCGACAACCCGGCCGTGCCGATCACGCCGAACCGGGGAATGGTCGTGGGCAGGGTCTAACGAGATATCCGGCAGGGCTCAGATGAGGGCGAAGCGGTCAGCCCAACAACGACAAGCCTCCTCCCTTCTGCCGGATCACAACCGAGGGTCAAGGAGGCAGGACCGCACCGACACCTCTCTAGGAGAACGCATTTGATTATCAACGGAACCAACCTGCAAACCCTCTATACCGGGTTCAACGCAGCGTTTCAGGAGGGGTTGTCTCAGAGCCCTTCGCAGTACAAGCGGATCGCGACCATCGTGCCGTCAACGACCCGCGAGAATGAATACGGCTGGCTCGGCAAGCTGCCGAATATCCGGGAGTGGATCGGCGACCGCATCGTTCACGGCCTCCAGCTGCACGACTACACCATCCGCAACAAGGATTGGGAGCTGACCATCGGCGTGGACCGCAACGACATCGAAGACGACAACATCGGTGTCTACAAGCCGCTGTTCAACGAGATGGGCCTCACGGCGGGAGCCAAGAAGGACATGCTGGCCTTCGGCCTCCTGAAGGAGGGTTGGTCCACCCGTTGCTATGATGATCAGTATTTCTTCGACACCGATCACAAGGTGCTCGATGAGAATGGCGTCGAGCAATCGGTTTCCAACACGAACGGCGGCACGGGTGCACCGTGGTTCCTCATCGACGACAAGCGCGCCCTGAAACCCATCCTGCTCCAGGAGCGCAAGGACTGGAAGTTCGTGGCGAAGAACCAGCCGACCGACGCCAATGTCTTCGACCGCAAAGAGTATGTCTACGGCATCGATGGCCGCTTCAATGTCGGTTTTGGCCTGTGGCAGCTGGCCTATGGATCGAAGCAGCCGCTGACCTCCGACAGCTATGGCGCGGCCCGTGCCGCCCTGATGGGCATGAAGAGCGATCACGGCCGCCCGCTCGGTGTGATGCCGAGCCTGCTGGTCGTGCCGCCGGCTCTTGAGGGTGCCGCCCGCGCCATCGTGGCGAACGACATGATCAGCCAGGACGTGGGCGGAACGCCGGTCGCCGTCAGCAACCCTTGGAAGGGTACGGCGGAGGTTCTCGTCGTGCCGTGGCTGGCCTGATCCTCACCGGAGCCGGCGGACTGTTCGCAGCAGGCCGGCTCTCCTTTTCTCCCAGGGACGACACATGAACACGTTTCTCACGTTATTCTCGGCTCTGCCGGATGGCATGGGCGCACCGGAATGGATCCATATTTGCCCGGCCGACACCTTCACCGGAGCCGATGGGCGCGGCCCGTTCCAGCTCGCCGATCCGAACGGCGTCATCAAGGCCTCGCTCGAAGGCGGCAAGATCCCGGTCGATGAGAGCCATTCGACCGACAAGGCGGCACCGGCCGGCCACCCGGCTCCGGCGCGAGGCTGGATCACGCAGATGGAAGCCCGTCAGGATGGGATTTGGGCCAAGGTCGAATGGAACGCGGCGGGCCGGTCTCTGCTCGATGACAAGGCTTATCGCGGCCTGTCGCCTGTCTTTCTGTTGGAGAAGGGGACCGGCCGGATCATCAAGATCCTGCGGGTCTCGCTCACCAACGATCCGAACCTGCCGCTTACCTCGCTTCATGCCAAGGACGCGAGCGCCGAGTTTCTGGACAAGCTGCGCCAAGCGCTTGGCTTGAAGGACGATGCCGACGAGGCGGCGATCCTGACGGAGGCGACTGCCGCCGGAAAGGCGAAGACGGCTCACAATGCGGCCCTAGAGACGATCAAGAAGGCCTTCGGCCTGACCAAGGCGGACACGGCCGAGGAAGCGGTCGCGGAGCTTCAGTCTCGCGGCCTGGGAGGCAGCGCCACTCTGCTGGAGCAGGTGACGACGCTGCAATCCCAGATGAGCGCCATGCAGGCGGAGCAGGCCCGCAAGGATGCCGAGCGGGTTGTGGACGAGGCGATCACGGCCGGGAAGGTCATGCCGCCGCTGCGGGACTACTGGATCGAGAGCCACCTGAAGGAGCCGCAGCGCACGGCTGAGGCGATGAGCAAGCTGCCCTCGCTTCACGATGGCGGACTGACGCGGCGACCCTCAGGAGGCAAAGACGCCCGACACGGCCTGACGGAAGACGAACTCAATGTCTGCTCGCTGATGGGGCTGGAGCCCAAGGCCTTTGCCGAGAGCAAGAAGAACTTGGAGGTTGCCGCCCTCTGAGGGGTGGCATCTCTCACGCTGAATATATGACGGGGTACAGGTATGGCGAACCAGACCATTGATCCACAGGACGACCGATGGACCGGCGAAGGGGTACCAAGCCTGTACCCCGCGACTGTAACCATCTCGGCTGCTGAATATGCCGAGCTGCTGGCCTATCGGAAGCGGCTTGAGGCTTTCCTACCAGACGATCTCTGCCCTCTACGGGCGTCTGCTATCGAGCGGGATCAGGAAGTTGCAGGCTTTCTCGCCGGCCGGTTCGGGCAGACCACCATCGATATCCTCTTGCGGGAGTGCCGGGAGCGGTTCGGGCACGAGCGGACACCCTCGCGATCCGCAGCCTACCGCTATCGCGACCGTCTCAGAGCCGCCAAAAAGGCCTCTGAGAGCCCTCTGAGAGGTTCAAAACGGCGTCGAAAGCCCGGGCCATGGTCCAAAATTGAGAGCGACCCTCCTGTTGCGGCCTATATTGCCAAGGCAGCAGATAAGGCACCGGTTCCGAGGATTGAGCAGGAATGTCAGAGGCGATTTGGGAGGGAACGGGCTCCCTCGCGGTCCATGATTTATACCTATTTAACCCAATTGGCTGCTGGAAGAGACCTTGAATAGGGCCATCCCACGACGTCCCGTCTGGTGCCACGAGATCCCGCATCTCCGACATTTACCGTCAAGGTACGACAGGGAGGAAATAAGGGATCATCAGGAAATATTTTCAGCAGAAGCGGCCGAGCCGAATGATGCGGCAGGGCTCGCCCGCCGCCGCCGGCGGCGCATGAGGCGGACGCACGAGCAGGGCGTCGGAGCGCTCCAGGATGCTCAACATGGATGAATCCTGCAGCAGATGCGGCATCGCGACGGGCAGCATCAGGCGCTCGGCACCGTGAGCGAGGCTCAAGGGGACATCCTGGAAGGTGAGAGCAGCGCGCATGTAGTCCTGACGGTCTCCGTTGGCCGGCAGGTCAGCGCCCAGGATCGCGTCTTCCGTCGGGTCCTCGGCGGCCTTCTGATCGCCCAGGAGGGCCCGGATGGCGGGAACCAGAAACAGAACAGCGCAGACGAGGGAGGATACCGGATTGCCGGGCAGTCCAAGCAGCAGGGTCGATCCGAGACGTCCGTGCATGAGCGGCTTTCCGGGCCGCAGGGCTACGCGCCAGAAGCCGAGATCCATGCCGTGGCGGCTCAGGGCCTTCTGCACGAGATCGTGCTCGCCCACGGAAGCGCCGCCCAGGGTGACGAGAATGTCGGCGCCCGCATCCTTGGCGGCCCGAATGCGCTCGTCGAGCGATTCGAGCGTGTCGCGCGCAATGCCAAGATCGATGGCTTCGGCCCCGGCTTTCTCAACCATCAGGATCGTGGCCGGCAGGCTCGATGCGGTAATCTGGTCGGGGCCGACGGGCTCGCCCGCCCGCACCAGCTCGTCGCCCGTGGCAAGGACGGCGACGCACGGCTTGCGGTGGACGGACAGTGCCCCATGGCCCATGGCGGCCGCGAGAGCGATGTGGCGGGAATCGAGGCGCAAGCCGGCCTGCAGGAGCACGTCGCCCAAGCGGAAGTCGAGCCCCGCGGCGCGGATATGCCGGTTGGGCCGGGCTGCTTCCTTCACAGTGACCTGATCGCCAGCGCGCTCCGTATCCTCCTGCAGCACCACCGCGTCCGCGCCATCGGGAACGGGTGCGCCGGTGAAGATCCGCACCGCTTCCATGGCTCCGACGGTGCCGGTGAAGCGGTTGCCCGCCGCGCTTTCGCCGATCACCCGGAGAACGGCCGGAATGGTGGAGCAATCGGCGCTGCGCACCGCGTAGCCATCCATGGCCGATGCCGGGAAGGGCGGCTGGTCGCGCAGCGCGCTGACATCCTCGGCCAGGGTCCGGCCCGCGCAGGCGGCGAGGGGAATGCGCTCGATCCCGACCGGCTGCTCGACGTTTGCCAGAACGCGGGAGAGGGCATCCTCGACCGAAATCAGGCTCATGGCGCTTCGAAATCTCCCGAGCGGCCGCCGCTTTTGCGGCGCAGGCGAATGTGCTCGATCCGCATTCCCTTATCGGCCGCCTTCACCATGTCGTAGATCGTCAGGCAGGCCACGGAGACGGCAGTCAGGGCCTCCATCTCGACACCGGTCTGGCCGGATACCTTCACCTCGGCGCTCACGCGGATGCCGGGGAGGCTGTCGTCGAGGGTGCAGTCCACCTTGACCTTGGAAATCAGGAGCGGATGGCAGAGCGGAATGAGCTCGTGCGTGCGCTTCGACGCCATGATCCCGGCGAGCCGGGCCGTGCCCAGAACGTCGCCCTTCTTGGCCTCGCCGTGGCGGATCAGGTCCAGCGTCTCCGCCTGCATGACCACGCATCCCTCGGCAATCGCGGTGCGGCTGGTGACGCCCTTGTCGGAGACGTCCACCATGCTGGCCTGACCGGATGAATCGAGATGCGTGAGTTTCGTCATGCCGCCTCGCCGAACAGAAGCCTCCGGGTGGCCGCCGCCACATCCGCCTGCCGCATCAGGCTTTCGCCCACGAGGAAGGTGCGGATGTCGACCTTCGACAGCCGCTCGATGTCGGACAACGTGAAGATGCCGCTCTCGCCCACGACGATACGGTCGGGCGGAATCAGGGGAGCCAGCTCCTCGCTGACGCCGAGCGATACCTCGAAGGTCCGAAGATTCCGGTTGTTGATGCCGATGAGCTGGGTGCCGAGCGGCAGGGCGCGTTCCAGCTCCGCGCGGTCGTGCACCTCGACCAGCACATCCATGCCGAGATCATGCGCCGTGTCGATCAGGGCACGGGCTTCGCCGTCGGAGACGCTTGCCATGATGACCAG
Organism: Microvirga sp. 2MCAF35; assembly: GCF_052115545.1. Taxonomy (NCBI): domain Bacteria; kingdom Pseudomonadati; phylum Pseudomonadota; class Alphaproteobacteria; order Hyphomicrobiales; family Methylobacteriaceae; genus Microvirga; species Microvirga sp. 2MCAF35. Next base: position 28,834 of record NZ_JBFRGW010000005.1, on the reverse strand, counting down.
GATGCAATCGGCCCCCCAGGCACGCGCCTCATGGACCTGATAGGGCTCGAACAGGAAGTCCTTGCGCAGGGCGGGCAGGCCGGAGGATTCGCGGGCCTGGGCCAGATATTCGGGCCTGCCCTGGAAGGACGGCTCGTCGGTGAGCACTGACAGGCAGGTGGCGCCGCCCTCGGCATAGGCCTGCGCCAGGCTCGGCGGGTCGAAGTCCGGGCGGATCAGGCCCTTTGATGGGCTCGCCTTCTTTACCTCTGCAATGAGAGCGGGACGCCCTTCCCCGAGATGGCGCTCGATGGCTTTCGCAAAGCCGCGAGGCGCAGAGGCCGCACGGGCCCGGCGCTCGATCTCGCTCGGCGAAACCGCCGCTTTGGCCGCGGCGATCTCCTGGCGCTTGTAGGCTTCGATCTTGCTGAGAACGTCGGCCATGGCGCTGCTCAGGCGTTCGAGACTTTGACGAGGCGCTCCAGGGTCGCCTTGGAGGCGCCGCTGTCGAGGGCCCGCGCGGCCCGGTCGAGACCGTCGCGCAGGTTCTCGGCCTCGTCGGCGATCACGAGGGCGGCCGCCGCGTTTAGCAGGGACACGTCGCGATAGGGCGTTCGAGCACCGTCCAGGACGGCGCGCAGCTGGGCCGCATTGTGCTCCGGGTCGCCGCCGCGCAGTTCGTCGAGCGATACGGTCGGCAGGCCGACCTCCTCGGGGGTCACGGTGAAACGACGGATCGCACCGTTCTCCAGCGCGGCGACGAAGGTCGGGCCGGTGGTCGTCATCTCGTCGAGCCCGTCGGAGCCGTGCACGGTCCAGACCTTCTGGGAGCCAAGCTCCTTCAGAACCTGTGCGAGCGGTTCGAGCCAAGCCTCTGAAAAGACGCCGAGAAGCTGCCGCTTGGCACCGGCCGGATTGCCCAGCGGGCCGAGCAGGTTGAAGATCGTCCGGGTTCCAAGCTCGACGCGGACCGGCGCCACGTGCCGCATGGCGGCGTGGTGGGTCTGCGCGAACATGAAGCAGAGTTTCGTCTCGTTCAGGCAGTGCTCCAGCTCCTCGGGAGCGAGGCCCAGCTTCAGGCCCAGCGCTGCCAAAACATCTGCCGTGCCGGATTTCGAGGAAGCCGCCCGGTTGCCGTGCTTGGCGACGGGAACGCCGCAGGAAGCCGCGATGATCGAGGCGAGCGTCGAGATGTTGTAGCTGCCCTTGTGGTCGCCGCCGGTGCCGACGATGTCGATGGCCTTCTCGGGGGCATTGACCCGCAGCATGCGGCCGCGCATGGCCGTCACGGCGCCGACGATCTCATCGAGCGCCTCGCCGCGAACCCGCAGCGCCATCAGGAACGCCCCGCCCTGGGCGGGCGTCACTTCGCCGGAGAGCAGGTCGTCGAAGGCATCCCGCGCCTCGTCCCGCGTCAGCGACGCGCCCGTGGCGACCTTGGCAAGGTAGGATTTGAACGATTCCATCGGTTTCAATGTCCTGCTGGAGCGGCTGCGCCGGCGACGCGGTGCTTGGCGTTCCAATCCGCTGCGAGTTCGAAGAAATTGCGCATGATCGTCACCCCATGCTCCGACAGGATGCTCTCGGGGTGAAACTGCACGCCATGGATCGGCAGCGAGCGGTGCGACAGGCCCATGACGAGGCCATCCGCCGTTTCCGCCGTCACCTGCAGGTCGGCCGGGCAGGTCTCGCGGTCCACGATCAGCGAGTGATAGCGGGTCGCCTTGAAGGGACCGTTGATGCCGCGGAACACCGCCTGCCCGCTGTGCTCCACCTCGGAGACTTTGCCGTGCATGGGCAGGGGCGCCCGCGAAACGGTGCCGCCGAAGACTTGTCCGATGGTCTGCAGGCCGAGACACACGCCGAAGGTCGGGATTTCGGGCGAGGCGCGCTTCACGAGATCGAGGCAGATCCCGGCCTCGTTCGGCGTGCAGGGGCCGGGAGACAGCACGATGGCATCGGGCTGGGAGGCGAGCACTTCATCGGTCGTGATGGCATCGTTGCGCACCACGTTGACGGAGGTCGCGAGCGGGCCGAGCAGATGCACCAGATTCCAGGTGAAGCTGTCGTAATTGTCGATGACGAGAACGCGGGTCATAGCGGGCCGACGTTCGCGTAAGCGAAGCTCCCGGTCAAGGGAAGCCTCATTGCCCGGCTCATTGCCCGATCCTCGCTTGGCTCGCGAAGCGCACGGCCTCCTCGGCGGCCCGGAACAGCGCCTTCGACTTGTTGATGCATTCCTGCTGCTCGGAAGCCGGATCGGAATCGTACACGATGCCGGCGCCCGCCTGCACAGCCATGCGACCGTCCTTCACGAGGGCCGTGCGCAGCACGATGCAGGTATCCATCTCGCCATTGGCGCCGAAATACCCGATGCAGCCCGCATAGGGGCCACGCTTGTGCTTCTCCAGCTCGTCGATGATCTGCATGGCGCGCACCTTCGGGGCGCCGGAGACGGTGCCGGCCGGGAAGCCCGCCACGAGCGCGTCTAGGGCGTCGAAACTCTGGTCGAGCCTGCCTTCCACGTTCGAGACGATGTGCATCACCTGGCTGTAATATTCGAGGAAGAAGGAATCCGTGACCTCCACGGACCCCATCTCGGCCACGCGGCCCACGTCGTTGCGGCCGAGATCGAGGAGCATCAGATGCTCGGCCCGTTCCTTCTGGTCCGCCAACAGGCTTTCCGCATGGGCCCGGTCCTCTGCGGCGGTCGCTCCGCGCGGCCGCGTCCCGGCGATGGGACGAATCGTGACCTTGCCGTCGCGCACCCGCACCAGGATCTCCGGCGAGGAACAGACGATCTGGAAATCCTCGAAATCCAGGTAGCAGAGGAACGGCGCCGGATTGACCCGCCGGAGGGAGCGGTAGAGCGCGAAGGCGGGCAGGGGAAAGGCCGACTCGAACCGCTGCGACAGCACCACCTGGAAGATGTCGCCGGCGCGGATGTACTCCTTCGCCTTTGCGACCATCGCGGTGAATTCCTGCGGCGTCGTGTTCGATACTGGCGGCTCGAATTGGATCTGCGTCGGGTCGCTGCGGTCGTCGATGGGAAGCGGACGCTCAAGGGCTGCCGTAACGTCCTCCAGGCGCACGAGCGCCGTCTCGTAAGCCGCCTTGGCCGAGGTTCCAGCCTGCGGGCGCGCGGGGGTGATGAGCGAAATCTCGTCCTTCACCGCATCGAACACCACCATTACGGTGGGTCGAATGAGGACCGCGTCCGGGACCTTCAGTACGTCCAGATTGGGCTCGGGCAGGCGCTCCATGAGCCGAACCATATCGTAACCCAGATAACCGAACAGGCCGGCCGCCATGGGCGGCAGGTCGTCGGAAAGGGGTAGGGCGCTTTCCTTGATCAGGGCGCGCAGGCTCTCCAGGGGCGGAACCTCCTCGACGGTGAATTCCTGGCGGCGGCTCAGTGCCTGGCGATCGATGGCCGCGACCCCATCCTGGCAGCGCCAGACGAGGTCGGGATCGAGCCCGATCATGGAGAAGCGGCCGCGGGTCGCGCCACCCTCGACGGATTCGAGCAGGAAGGCAGATCCTTTGCGGTCATGCCGCAGCTTCAGGAAAGCCGCCACGGGAGTGAGCAGGTCGCCCACGAGCGTGGCGCGCAGAACGCCGGCCTCTCCAGCCTCATAGGCCGCAGCGAACGTCTCGAAATCGGGCGTGATCGTCATGAGCTCACGATTCGCCGCCCGTTGCCCGACGCAGCGCCTGCTGGTTGATGGTGACGCCGAGATCCTGGCGGACCTGGGCGATGTACTGGTTGAGCAGGTCATCGCCGAAGCCGGTCCGGAGCTGGTTCTCGGTGTTCTGCGCCGCCTGCGTGGTGGTGACGAGCGGGGGCACCGTGGCCGAGGTGACGCTGAAGATCACGCGGGCATCCGCGCCGTTGGCGGCGTGGCCCGTCTTGCCAACGGGAACGGCGAAGATGCGGTTCACCGCTTCGGCCGTGAGGGCATCCTTCGCCGTGTTGCGGGCGAGATCGGTTGCGTTCTGGACCGGGGCTCCGGCAGCCTGCGCGACGGCCTCGATGGTCTCGCCCTTTTCCAGGTGTCCGGTGAGTTCGTTCGCCTTCTCGGACAAACGCTGCGCCACCTGATCCTCGCGCCACTGTGTGATGACCTGATCGCGGACCTCGTCGAGGTTCTTCTCGCGGGAGGCTTCGATGCCGGTCACGTCGTACCAGACATAGCCGGTGCCCATGCGCAGAGGCTCGTTGTCGACCCCGATGTCGGACGCGAAGGCGGCCTTCACCACGGCGTCCTTCTCAGTCAGGGTGACCGGATTGCCTGCCTTGTCCTGTCCGCTGGCGTCGACAGCCGGGACCTGGACCAGGGTCAGGCCCTTTTCCTTGGCGATGTCCGCCAGAGGCTTGGCGCCGGCGCGCAGGTCCTCGATCTCGTCGTGGATCCGCTCGATCTGATCCTTGGCGCGATCCTGGGCCACCACTTGGCGAAGCTCCCCGGCCACTTCCTCGAAGGGGCGGACGGACTCGGGCTGGATCTGGGTCACCCGCACGAGCACGGGGCCGAAACGGCCGGCAATCGGGGCACTGACGGCATTCTGCTCAAGGGTGAAGGCCGCATCCGCCACGGCCTGATCGAGCATCTCCGTCTTGGTGAAGGTGCCAAGCTCCAGATCCTGCGCGGAAACGTTGCGCTCGGCCGCGACGGCGTCGAACGTCGTGCCCTCCTTGATCTTGGCGGCAGCGGCCTCGGCTTCCTCTTGCGACGCGAAGGTGATCTGCTGGATCGTCCGGCGCTCCGGCGTGCCGTACTTGGCCTTCTGCTGTTCGTATGCCTGCCGGGCATCCGCTTCGGATACGGAATCGGGCTTGGCGATAGCAGCGGCATCGAGCGCCAGCACCGATACGGCCCGGTATTCGGGCGCGCGGAAGGCGCTCCTGCGCTCGTTGAAGAATGTTTGGAGCTGTTCCGCCGTCGGAGCCGGGATGTCTCCCGCCATGGCCGGGGTCAGGAGCAGATAGGAGGCAGCACGGCGCTCGGTTCCGTAGCGGTGGAGGGCTTCCTTGGCGGCCATCGGCACGTTGACGTCGCCGGCGATGGCCTCAGCCAGATGGAGGCGAACCATAGCGGAGCGCTGCTCCTGCACGAAACCGGCTTCGGAGAGACCGACATTGCGCAGGGCCTGATCGAAGAGGGCGCGGTTGAATTGCCCGTCGCCGCCCTTGAAGGCCGGATTATTCATGATCGAGGCGGCAACGAGCTGGTCGGAGACCGACAGGCCCATCTTCTTGGCCTGCTCGGCCATGACGGCTTCGGTCACGAGGTTGGAGATCACCCGCTGGTCGAGGCCGTAGGCGCGAGCCTGCTCGGGGCTGATGACCGTGCGGAACTGACGCCCGAGCCGCTGAAGCTCGTTGGTATAGGCATTGCGAACCTGATCGACCGTGATCTTGGTGCTGCCGACCTCTGCCACCGTGGAGGCAGGGGTTACGCGGAAAATGTCGCCGATGCCCCAGATGGCGAAGCTGACGATCAGGGCGCCGAAAAAGATGGTGGCGATGGCTTTGCCGACCACGGTCTGCCCAGCCTTGCGCATGTTCCGAAGCATCGTGAACCTGTTTTCCAAAAACTCGTTAAACCTGCCGATAACCGATCAGGGGCTCTACGAAAAGGGCAAGTCTGGTTGAAAGAGGGCTCAACCCTCTGTACTGCCGAATTATCCAAGCGTGACAGGAGAGCCGTGAATGAGCGTCGATAGGCCGCGCCCGCTGGTGGCGGGAAACTGGAAGATGAACGGATTGAAGAGTTCGGCCAAGGTTCTGACCGAAATTCACGCCGGTTACACGCCCGGCCTGAAAGCCAAGGTCGACCTTGCCGTCTGCCCACCGGCGACGCTTCTCTCCCTCTTTGCTAATGAATCGGTCGGCTCCCGCGTGGCCATCGGCGGCCAGGATTGCCATTCCAAGGAATCGGGAGCCTTCACGGGCGATCTCTCGGCCGAGATGCTCGCCGATGTCGGCGCGACTTACGTGATCGTCGGTCATTCCGAGCGCCGCCAGTACCACAAGGAAAAGGACCAGGATGTCTGCGCCAAGGCGGTGGCGGCCCACCGGGCCGGCCTGACTGCCATCGTGTGCGTCGGCGAGACACGCGAGGAGCGCGAATCCGGCAAGACCCTCGCTGTCGTCCGCAAGCAGCTGCGCGGCTCGATTCCGGCCGAATCGAACAGCCTCAACCTCGTGGTTGCTTATGAGCCCGTCTGGGCCATCGGCACCGGATTGACGCCGACGGTCGCGGACGTGGCGGAAGTGCACGCCCTGATCCGGGACGAGCTGCGCCGCCTCGTCGGCAAGGCGGACGCGCCCAAGGTGCGGATCCTCTATGGCGGCTCCGTCAAACCCTCAAATGCGGCCGAGCTCATGGCGGTGGAGAACGTCAACGGTGCGTTGGTCGGCGGCGCCAGCCTCGTGGCGGCCGATTTCCTCGCCATCGCTGGCGCGTATCTCGGCTAACTGAGAAAAGGCAGCTTGCAGGTCTTTGATCCTGCGCCCACCTATGCTACAGGCCGCCGCAACGAACGGATTGCGAGCGGCTGACGCCTTGTGCGCAGCCGCTTGAGGTTTTTGAAAACGATGCAAACAGTTCTCATCATTATCCACCTGGTCATCGTGCTCGCCCTGATCGGCGTGGTTCTCCTGCAGCGCTCCGAGGGCGGCGGCATGGGTCTCGGCGGCGGAGGCGGGGGCGGCGTTTCCGGCTTCATGACCGGTCGCGGCCAAGCCAACGCGCTGACCCGCGCGACGGCGATCCTGGCGGGCCTCTTCTTCGTGACCAGCATCGCGCTGACCGTCATGGCGACCTCGACCCGGGCTCCGCGTTCGATTCTCGATCGCGCTGCGCCGACGGCTCCCGCGCCGGGCCAGCAGGCTCCGGCGGCTCCCCAGGGAGGCAACGTGCTCGAACAGCTGCAACGCCTCCAGGGCGACCAGCCGGCGCCCGCAGCGCCTCAGCAGTAAGTGAAAAACCAGGGCCGGTCCTCCGGCCCTCTCTTTTTGTGGATGGGTTTCGGGTCACGCAGTTCGCGATTGCGAATCGGCGCCCGATCTTTATGGATAGGGGTCCATGACGCGGTACGTATTCATCACCGGCGGCGTGGTGTCTTCGCTCGGCAAGGGTCTGGCTTCGGCGGCCCTGGGAGCGCTTCTCCAAGCACGCGGCTACAAGGTTCGGCTTCGCAAGCTCGACCCATATCTCAACGTCGATCCGGGGACGATGAGTCCCTACCAGCACGGCGAGGTCTTCGTGACCGACGACGGCGCTGAAACCGATCTGGATCTCGGGCATTACGAGCGCTTCACCGGGGTTCCGGCCACCAAGGCCGACAACATCACCACTGGGCGTATCTACCTCGACATCATCACCAAGGAGCGGCGCGGCGACTATCTTGGCGCCACCATCCAGGTGATCCCGCACGTCACCAACGCCATCAAGGACTTCGTGCTCACGGGCAACGAGGGCTTCGATTTCGTTTTGGTCGAGATCGGCGGCACCGTCGGCGACATCGAAGGCCTGCCGTTCTTCGAGGCCATCCGCCAGCTCGGCAACGACCTGGAGCGGGGACAGGCGATCTACGTCCACCTGACGCTGCTGCCGTTCATCCCGTCCGCAGGCGAGCTGAAGACCAAGCCGACCCAGCACTCGGTGGCGGAGCTGCGCTCCATCGGCATCCAGCCCGACATCCTGCTCTGCCGCACCGATCGCGAGATCCCGAAGGACGAGCGGCGCAAGCTCGCCCTGTTCTGCAACGTGCGCGAGACGGCGGTGATCGAGGCGCGGGACGCCCGCTCGATCTACGACGTTCCGCTCGCCTATCACGAAGCCGGGCTCGACAGCGAGGTCCTGGCGGCCTTCGGCCTCGACAGCTCAAAGACGCCGGATCTCTCCCGCTGGACCACCATCTCCGGGCGTGTCCACAACCCGGAGGGCGAGGTCACCATTGCCGTCGTCGGCAAGTATACCGGCCTCAAGGATGCCTATAAGTCCCTGATCGAGGCCCTTCACCACGGCGGCATCGCCAACCAGGTGAAGGTGAACCTGGAATGGATCGAGAGCGAGATCTTCGAGCACGAGGATCCGGCGCCGTTCCTGGAAGGCATCCACGGCATCATGGTGCCCGGCGGCTTCGGCCAGCGCGGCGCCGAGGGCAAGATCCGGGCAGCCCGCTTCGCCCGCGAGCGCAAGGTCCCATATTTCGGCATCTGCTTCGGCATGCAGATGGCGGTTATCGAGGCGGCCCGTTCGCTTGCCGGGATCAAGGATGCCAGCTCGACGGAGTTCGGTCCCACCTCCGAGCCGGTCGTCGGCCTGATGACCGAGTGGCTGCGCGGCAACGAGCTGGAAAAGCGCGCCTCCGGTGGCGATCTCGGCGGCACCATGCGGCTTGGGGCCTATCAGGCCTCGCTCAAGCCCGGCAGCAAGGTGTCCGAGATCTACGGCGGCACGGAAATTTCCGAGCGTCACCGGCACCGATACGAGGTCAATATGACCTACCGCGACCAGCTGGAGCAGAAGGGTCTGCGCTTCTCGGGCGTCTCGCCCGACGGCATCCTGCCGGAGATCGTGGAATACGAGGACCATCCCTGGTTCATCGGCGTCCAGTATCACCCGGAGCTGAAGTCCCGCCCGTTCGAGCCGCACCCGCTTTTCAAGAGCTTCATCCATGCGGCCGTGGAGCAGAGCCGGCTGGTTTGAGCAGTTGCGCCGTGATGGAATCACCGGCCTCGAGCCGGTGATTTCCTTTTGAGCCCAGGTCTCATCTGGTCACAAATGCGGTCCATCCTGGCCAAATCCAGATTCGTGCCTAAGTCTATGCTCTCGCTACAGGAAAGAGCCCGATGACCCGCCGGATCGACCATCTCGTTGTTGCCGTCCAAGACCTCGATCAAGCCGGGAGTTTCTATCGACGTCTCGGCTTCCAGGTCGGCGCCCGCAACCGCCATCCCTGGGGCACGGAGAACCGGATCGTCCAGCTCCCCGGGTCCTTCATCGAGCTGATCACAATCGGCGAGGGGGCGGCGATTGCGCCTCACCGGGCAAGCACCTTCAGCTTCGGCGCCTTCGTCCAGGATTATCTCAGAGTTCGCGAGGGCCTCGCCATGCTCGTCCTCGACAGCCAGAATGCCGAGACGGATGCGGCTCTGTTCGCGCAGAAGGGCATCGGGTCGTTCGAGCCGTTCCATTTCGAGCGCAGCGGGCGGCGTCCCGACGGCAGCGAAACGAAGGTTGCTTTCACCCTAGCCTTCGCCTCGGCCCAAGATTCTCCGAAGGCCGGATTCTTCGTCTGCCAGCAGCACTTTCCGGAAAATTTCTGGAATCCGGAATTCCAGCGTCATGGCAACGGGGCGACGCAGATTTCGTCGGTCACCCTGGCGGCGCCCGACCCGGAGCGGCTTCGTGCATTCCTCACCGCCTTCACGGGCGTGCAGCCGGCGAGCCCCGATGGAGACGATCTGTCCTTCCGGTTGGGCGACAGCCACATCGACGTGCTCACGCCCGACGACGCGGCCGAGAACTATGGTTCGGTGGAGGCCGAGCTCGATCAGCCGTCCTTCGTAGCCTTCGCGGTTCGCGTGGAGGACATCCACGCCCACGCGAAGTGGCTGGACGCGGCCGAGATTCCCTACCAGCATATCGGCAGCCGGCTGATCGTGCCGGCGAGCGCGGCGTTCGGCGTCGCGATCGCCTTCGAGCCAACGTAATATTAACCATGATCCCCTAGACGATGGAAAACATCGTGTGGGGACTGATCGTGGCTTCATCTCTGGCGGGCTTGGCCGACTTCCTGATTTTCTTCGTACTCGCCGTCGCCCTGGTGGGTCTTTATCTGGCGGTCTACACACTCGCGACCATGCACAATGAATTCGCGCTGATCCGCGAGAACGTGATTTCCGCGGCAACAGCCCTTGGATTCAGCCTCGTTGGCTTCGCCCTTCCGCTGGCAAGCGCCATCGTCCACGCCCAGACCATCGTCGATTGCCTCGTATGGGGCCTCGTTGCCTTGGCCGTGCAGATTCTCGTCTACTGGCTGGTGCGCATCGCCATGCCGAACCTGTCCCAGCGCATCGCCGGGGGCGAAATGGCGGCTGCCCTTTTCCTCGGCGCAGCGTCTCTCGCCGCCGGAATCATCAACGCGGCGGCGATGACGTTCTGAAAACGGATTCAGGATCAGTCGCCCGCCTCGACCATGCGGGCGAACTGAACGGCCTCCGCCCGCAAGGCCGGGGGCACCAGCATCGGATTCTTGTGCCGCACGGCGTAGAGCATGGCGATCCGCTCGATCGCCCGGAGATAAAGATCCGGGATCTCGCTCTCGCCCCATTCGAAGGCCTGATAGTCGCGCAGATTCAGATCGATCTCATGAGCCATTTTGCTCTGGGTAAAGCCGAGAGCCGTTCTGAGAGCTACGAGCTCGTGCACCTTGTTCTGTTCGGACATAGGAGCGCCCCCAAGCGCTACGAAGTGGTTGTGCGATCCGGTTCAGGATCGTCTCAAGGTTAATTTTCTCAATATTTCCATGCGGATAGGAGCATGTTTTAGAGCTTCCCCAAAGTAAATCGATCTTTGGTCGGAAGGAAATGTCCTTCCCAGCTCTTGGTTAAGGGCGGGACCAGCCGCCATCCTTTGCCGCCTGTCGGGCGAAGACGTGCCATGCACATCGTCGCTTTGCTTGATGCCGCAGACAGGCTAGAGACGGCGCATGACCGATACCAACCAGCATCCTGCCATCGTCGAGGCCGGCAACGTCCGCTTCGGCAATCATCTGCCGCTCAGCATCATTGCCGGGCCCTGCGCCATGGAAAGCCGCGAGCACGCGCTCGAGATGGCGGCCGCGCTCAAGGAAATAACGGGAAAGCTGGGTCTTGGCCTCGTCTACAAGTCGTCCTTCGACAAGGCGAACCGCACGTCGATCTCCAGCGCGCGCGGCATCGGGCTGGACAAGGCGCTTGCCATCTTCGCCGAGGTGAAGGAGACCTACGGCCTGCCGGTGATCACCGATGTGCATGAGAACGACCAATGCGCAAAGGTCGGCGAGGTGGTCGACATCCTGCAGATCCCTGCCTTCCTCTGCCGCCAGACGGATCTTCTCGTCGCCGCCGCCAAGACGGGCCGAGTCGTCAACGTGAAGAAGGGGCAGTTCCTGGCTCCGTGGGACATGGCCAATGTCGCGGCTAAGGTGACAGGTGCCGGCAATCCCAACGTGATGCTCACGGAGCGCGGCGCCTCCTTCGGCTACAATACCCTCGTGTCCGACATGCGCTCCCTGCCGATCATGGCCGAGACGGGCGCTCCGGTGATCTTCGACGCCACCCATTCCGTGCAGCAGCCCGGCGGCAAGGGCACGACCTCCGGCGGCCAGCGGGAATACGTGCCGGTGCTCGCGCGCGCCGCCGTCGCGGTCGGCGTGGCGGGTGTCTTCATCGAGACTCACCAGGATCCCGACAAGGCACCGTCGGACGGCCCCAACATGGTACCGCTGAGGGAACTCGAAGGATTACTCGCGCAACTGATGGCGTTCGATGCCTTGGCGAAGGGCAGGGCGGCATAGGCTGTTTCCATGCCTTTTCAGGAGGGCAGGTTTGCACTTCTGCCGCTCGATTAGCTTCGCCGCCGTGGTAAGGAGCTTAGGCTCCCTTTCCGGCTACAAGCGCTAAAAACTCGATGTCCTCCCGCAACCTGATCCTAATCCTCGCCACCAGCGGCTTCGCGAGCACCTTTTCCGGCCGCGCGGTTGAGCCGATGGTCGGGATCATTGCCCGGGATCTTGGCTCGACCCCGCAGACCATAGCGCTCCTGTCGGCCGCCTTCGCGCTGCCTTATGCGTTCATCCAGCCGGTGCTGGGACCTATCGGCGACGCGCTCGGCAAGGAGCGCGTCATGAAAGTGGCGCTGTCGATTCTCTTCCTGGCTTTGGCCTGTTCCGTATTCGCCCCCGATGCGGCGACGCTCTTCACTCTGCGCATCATCGCCGGCGCGGCTGCGGGGGGCGCGGTGCCGCTTTCCATCGCACTGATCGGAGACCGGGTCGAAATGGAACGGCGGCAGATTGCTCTGAGCCGCTATCTGGTGGCCGTCATCATCGGCCAGCTCGCGGGCTCCTCGCTCGCAGGTCTGCTGGCGCAATTCATCGGTTGGCGCGGCGTGTTCGGCCTGTCCACCATCATGATGGCGCTGGCGCTGACCGCCACCGTCCTCGGCTTCCGAAGCACTCTGCCGGGCAGACAGTTCGACCCGAGAACGGCGATCCTGCGCTACCGGAGCATCCTGTCCAATCCGCGCGCGCTGTTTCTCTTCGGCTCGGTCTTCGTCGAAGCGATCGCCCTGTTCGGCATCTTTCCCTATATTGCACCTCTGCTGGAGGCGCGGGGCGGGGGCGGGGCGGCCGAAGCGGGTTTCGCCATCGGCGGGTTCGCCCTCGGGGGGCTGGTCTATTCCGCGCTCGTGACCTGGATGCTGAGGCGGCTCGGAATCGGCAGGATCCTTCTAGGGGGAGGTTTCTTCGCCGGAGCCGCGCTCCTCGTCCTTGGACTCGGCGGCGACTGGAAGCTCGACGCCGCGGCCCTGCTGCTCATGGGCCTCGGCTTCTACATGCTCCACAACACCTTCCAGGCCCAGGTGACGGAAGTGGCGCCCGGCGCGCGCGCCTCGGCTGTCGCGCTCCATGCCTTCTCGTTCTTCTGCGGACAGGCGCTCGGCGTCGTGCTGATGGGCTTCGGCTTGCGGAACATCGGCCTTGCGGCCTCCACGGCCGTCGCCGCGCTGATCATCGTCTGCGTCGGCGTGATGGCGGCCACCGTTCTCGGCCGGTCTTCCAAGCCGGCCGGAGCCGCGAAACAATAAGGCGGCCGATCCGTTTGCCCGTGTGAAACCACACGGGATCGGTGACGATGAGCTATGCACGTTTCGGCGCCATGATCGTGACTTCCACGATCGTCATGTTCGGCCTGATGTACCTGAATACCTATGCGCTGGACCACGTCTTCTATAGCCAGACGCGGACCTGGATGGCCCTTGTCATGGGGGCCGCGATGGCCATCGTCATGCTCGGCTTCATGTGGTCCATGTACGGGAACAAAGTCGCCAACGTGGCGATTCTGGCGGCCAGCGCCGTCATCTTTGCCGGAGCCTTGTGGCTGGTCCGAAGCCAGGAGACCGTCAGCGATGTCTCCTACATGAAGGCGATGATCCCCCATCACTCCATCGCGATCATGACCAGCGAGCGCGCTCATATCCGGGATCCGCGGGTGAGGCTGCTCGCGGATCGCATCATCGAGGCCCAGGTCCGTGAGATCGACGAAATGAAGATGCTGACTGCCGATCTCGAACGGAAGCCGGTGGCGAGCGGCTCCCCCGATCTGCCTTCTTATCGGGAGCGGGGAGCCCCGCCGCCCCCTCCAGCCAGGCAGGACTGACTCAGCGGGCGCGATAAGGCGCGACGCCCTGATCGGGCAGCCACAGATTCTTCGGCAGCTCGCCGGTCTGCCAGAACACGTCGATGGGAATGCCGCCACGCGGATACCAGTAGCCGCCGATCCGCAGATAGCGGGGCTCCAGCAGGCCCGCGAGGCGCTTGCCGATGGCGACCGTGCAATCCTCGTGGAAGGCGCCATGGTTGCGGAAGCTGTGCATGTAGAGCTTGAGCGACTTCGATTCGATGAGCCAGGAGCCCGGCACGTAGTCGATCACCAGAATGGCGAAATCCGGCTGGCCCGTGACCGGGCAGAGGGAGGTGAACTCCGGCACGGTGAAGCGGGCGAGATAATCGGTATCGGTATGCGGGTTCGGCACCCGGTCGAGCTGCGCTTCCTCAGGGGATTGAGGCTGGGCGGAGGCATGGCCGAGCTGGAGGGTGGTTTCCGTCATGGGAATTGACCTTGGATCGAGTGGGAAAGCTCTCGCCGTCCTTGCTCACATGGGCGTTTCGGTCAATAAGCCAATTCATGACGTGAGGCCGCACCCGTCCGTTATGGCGGAAAGGGCGGCACTTCAGCCAGCAGGAGCCTGCCCATGACCGCGATTATCGACGTTTTCGCCCGCCAGATCCTCGACAGCCGGGGCAATCCCACGGTCGAGGTGGATGTGACCCTCGAGGACGGATCCATGGGCCGTGCGGCCGTTCCGTCGGGCGCCTCTACAGGCGCCCATGAGGCGGTCGAGCTCCGCGACGGCGACAAGTCGGTCTATCTCGGCAAGGGCGTGCTCAAGGCGATCGATGCGGTCAACAACGAGATCCTGGACGCCATCGGCGGCATGGATGCGGAAGAGCAGGTCGCCATCGATGAGACCATGATCGAGCTCGACGGCACCCCGAACAAGGCCCGTCTCGGCGCCAACGCCATCCTGGGCGTGTCCCTCGCGGTCGCCAAGGCGGCCGCCGAGGCTTCGACCCTGCCGCTCTACCGCTACGTGGGCGGCACGCAGGCCCGGGTCCTGCCGGTGCCGATGATGAACATCATCAATGGCGGCGCCCACGCGGACAACCCCATCGACTTTCAGGAATTCATGATCCTGCCGGTCGGCGCGCCGACGCTCTCCGAGGCGGTGCGCATGGGCGCCGAGGTGTTCCACACCTTGAAGAAGGCCCTGAAGGACGCCGGCCACAACACGAATGTGGGCGACGAGGGCGGCTTCGCCCCGAATCTGCCTTCCGCCGAGGCGGCCCTCGATTTCATCATGAAGTCTATCGAGCAGGCGGGCTACAAGCCAGGCACCGACATGGTGATCGGACTCGACTGCGCGGCCACCGAGTTCTTCAAGGGTGGCGCTTACGTGTATGAAGGCACGGGCCAGAAGCTGAACCCGCAGCAACAGGCCGAGTATCTGGCCAAGCTCGTCTCCGCCTATCCCATCGCGACCATCGAGGATGGCATGTCCGAGGACGATTGGGAGGGCTGGAAGGCGGTGACCGACCTCATCGGCTCCAAGTGCCAGCTCGTTGGCGACGACCTCTTCGTCACCAACGTGAACCGCCTCTCGCAGGGCATCAAGAAGGGCGTGGCCAACTCGCTGCTCGTGAAAGTGAACCAGATCGGCTCGCTCACCGAGACGCTCGCGGCCGTCGACATGGCCCACCGCGCCGGTTACACCGCCGTCATGTCCCACCGCTCGGGCGAGACGGAGGATTCCACCATCGCTGACCTTGCCGTCGCGACGAATTGCGGACAGATCAAGACCGGCTCGCTCGCCCGCTCCGACAGACTGGCCAAGTACAACCAGCTCATCCGCATCGAGGAGGAGCTGGGCTCGCAGGCCGTCTATGCGGGCAGGGCGGCGCTGAAGGCTTTGGCGTAAGAGCGAGTTATATCACTGCATTGAGAGAGCCGCCGCAAGGCGGCTTTTTCTTTGCCCACTCGCGGGTCGTGGCCGAGCCTGAAACCGGCCATCTCGATCGTCTGGAGCGCGGCGCTTTTCGGATCAGGATCATCGGCACAAGAGCTTTGATGACGTTGAGGAGGAGGGATGTCAGGCCTCAAATTCTAACGCCTCCTTAACCATGCCGAGGTAAGACTCTGCCGCATGGTGATCCGCAGACGCGCACGACGATTTCTGATTCCGCTGGTGCTCTACAGCATCTCGGCGGGGGTGGCGGCTTATTTCGTGCACCACGCCCATAGCGGCGCGCGGGGCATCGAGGCTCAGCAGAAATATGAGGCACAGGTGGCCGAACTTTCCTTGGAGCTCGATGGTTTAAAGACCCAGCGCTCCGAGTGGGAGCGTCGCATCGCCTTGCTTCGGAGCGATCAGATCGACCGGGATCTGCTCGAAGAGCGGGCGCGCGTAATGTTAGGACGTGTGCACAAGAACGACCTCGTGATCATCACGGGACCATAATTAACAATAACTTAAAAGTTCTGCTTAACTCAAATTCAGTTGATTAAGAATTTTGCAGCAATGCCAAGGGCTTACTCGTTTCATTGTGCAGCGCAAAACACCTTTTGGGCCTCTCGATTTCCGATTCCGTCTGCGCTACAACTTTCGTCGAGGAAACCCTTCGGAGGACCCGATGGCTGTTGCTGCCCGCAAGGCGGGCCGTGCCGGTGCTGGCACGGCTAACAAGATTACTTCCGGTAAAGGCTCCAATCGTGGAGCGGCCCCCAACTCCCCACAATTCGACAAGACCCAGGACCTGTCCGCCTATAACGACATGCTGTTGATCCGGCGTTTCGAGGAGAAGTCCGGCCAGATGTACGGCATGGGCCTGATCGGCGGTTTCTGCCACCTCTATATCGGCCAGGAGGCCGTGGTCGTCGGCATGCAGATGGCGACGAAGGACGGTGATCAGGTGATCACGGGTTACCGCGATCACGGTCACATGCTGGCCTGCGGCATGGACGCCAGGGGCGTCATGGCCGAGCTCACGGGGCGCCGCGGCGGCCTGTCGAAGGGCAAGGGCGGGTCCATGCACATGTTCTCCAAGGAGAAGCATTTCTATGGCGGCCACGGCATCGTCGGCGCGCAGGTGTCGCTCGGCACCGGCATCGCGTTCGCGAACCATTATCGCGAGAACGGCAATGTCTGCCTCACTTATTTCGGCGACGGCGCGGCCAACCAGGGCCAGGTCTACGAGAGCTTCAACATGGCGGCGCTGTGGAAGCTGCCGGTCGTCTACGTGATCGAGAACAACCGCTACGCCATGGGCACGGCGGTGACCCGCGCTTCGGCACAGACCGATTTCTCGAAGCGTGGCCTGTCCTTCGGCATTCCCGGCGAGCAGGTGGACGGCATGGACGTCCGCGCGGTCTACGCCGCCGGCCAGCGCGCCATCGAGCATGCCCGCTCCGGCAAGGGCCCGTACATCCTCGAGATGCAGACCTACCGCTATCGCGGCCACTCCATGTCCGACCCGGCGAAGTACCGCACGAAGGACGAAGTGACCCGCATGCGCGAAGAATACGATCCAATCGAGCAGGTGCGCCGTCGTCTGCTGGAGAGCTGGAAACTGTCGGAAGACGAGCTTAAGGCCATCGACAGCAAGGTGCGCGAGATCGTCAACGAGGCGGCCGAGTTCGCCACGCACGATCCGGAGCCCGATCCGGCCGAGCTCTACACGGACATCCTCCTCTAAGCGGCGTGCGTAAGCGCCGCTCCCCATTTTCGCCTTAGCGACAATCAACACGAGTCTTTCATGGCGATCGATATTCTCATGCCTGCCCTCTCGCCCACCATGGAGCAGGGCAAACTGGCCAAGTGGCTGAAAAAAGAAGGCGATCAGGTCAAGCCCGGCGACGTGCTGGCCGAGATCGAGACCGACAAGGCGACCATGGAGGTCGAGGCGATCGACGAAGGCGTCCTCGCCAAGATCCTGGTCTCCGACGGCACCGACAACGTCGCGGTGAACACCCCCATCGCGATTCTCGCCGGCGAGGGAGAGGACGTGTCCGCCGCCGCCTCGTCGGCGAAGGCACCCGCCGCTCCGGCGCAGGAAGCTCAGCCTGCTCCGACGCCCGACATGCAGCGGGAAGGGATGGCCGACCGTCCGTCGCCCGACTCGATCCCTGGCACCGACGTGACTCCCGTGGCTGAGCCGGCGGCTCCCTCGGTCATTACCAACCGCACGTCCTACAACGCCATGGCCGAAATCCCGGAGGGCACAGAGCTGGTCAACATGACCGTCCGCGAGGCCCTGCGCGACGCCATGGCCGAGGAAATGCGCAAGGACGACAAGGTCTTCGTCATGGGCGAAGAGGTGGCCGAGTACCAGGGCGCCTACAAGGTCACTCAAGGGTTGCTGCAGGAGTTCGGCGCGAAGCGCGTCATCGACACGCCGATCACCGAGCACGGCTTCGCCGGCGTCGGCGTCGGCTCGGCGTTCACGGGCCTGCGTCCCGTCGTCGAGTTCATGACATTCAACTTCGCCATGCAGGCGATCGACCAGATCATCAACTCGGCGGCCAAGACCCTCTACATGTCCGGCGGCCAGCTCGGCGCGCCCATCGTGTTCCGCGGCCCGAACGGTGCCGCCGCCCGCGTGGGTGCGCAGCACAGCCAGGACTTCGCCGCCTGGTATTCGCAGATCCCGGGCCTCAAGGTCGTGTCGCCTTACACGGCGTCCGACGCGAAGGGCCTGCTCAAGAGTGCCATCCGCGATCCGAACCCGGTGGTGTTCCTGGAGAACGAGATCCTCTACGGCCAGTCCTTCCCGGTGCCGAAGCTCGACGACTTCACCGTGCCGATCGGCAAGGCGCGCATCCATCGCGAGGGCAAGGATGTCACCATCGTGTCCTTCTCCATCGGCATGACCTATGCGCTCAAGGCCGCGGAGGAACTGGCCAAGGAAGGCATCGAGGCCGAGGTCATCGACCTGCGCACGATCCGCCCCATGGACACCGACACCATCGTGGCTTCGGTCATGAAGACCGGCCGCTGCGTCACGGTGGAAGAGGGCTACCCGCAATCGGGCGTCGGCGCCGAGATCGCCATGCGCATCATGGAGAACGCGTTCGACTATCTTGACGCTCCGGTGGTTCGCGTCACCGGCAAGGACGTGCCCATGCCCTACGCGGCCAATCTCGAGAAGCTCGCGCTTCCGTCGGTGGCCGAGGTCGTGCAGGCGGCGAAGGCCGTTTGCTACAGGTGACATCATGACTGAACGGAAATTCGAAGCCCTCAACGTTCCGCCTGACGCCCTTGAAAAGGGCGGCGTCGAGATCCTGAGGGCTTCGGTGGTCGACGGGGCGGTGAGCATCGCGCTGCGCCGCGCCTTCGACGATCCGTTCACCTGGGGCGTGCTCCTGGTGGACCTTGCCCGTCACGCCGCACGTGTCTATGCCATGGAAACGGAGTTCTCCGAGGAGGAGGCTCTCGCCGAAATTACCGCCGGCATCCAGGCCGAGCTGGACGATCCGAGCGATCCGGGCTCGACGCAGGCGATCAACTAAAACCATTCAAGTCAGGATCCATCAACGCCATGCCCATCAATATCCTGATGCCCGCCCTGTCTCCCACCATGGAAAAGGGCAACCTTGCCAAGTGGCTGAAGAAGGAAGGCGACACGGTGAAGTCCGGCGATGTCATCGCCGAGATCGAGACCGACAAGGCCACCATGGAAGTGGAAGCCGTCGACGAGGGAATCCTCGCCAAGATCGTCGTTCCCGAAGGCACGGCGGACGTGCCGGTCAACCAGCTCATCGCGCTGATCGCCGGCGAGGGCGAGGATCCGAAGAGCATCACGGCTCCGGCCGCAGGTGATACTTCTCCGGTGCCTGCGCCGAAGGCAGAAGCCGCACCCGCGCCAGTTGCTCCCGCAGCCGAATCCCAGCCGCAGGCCAACACCGTTCCAGGCGACGCCTCGGCTCACATGAGCTACGCGCGCGTCGACCAAGCGCCCGCCGGTCCCGCTCAGGCCGCCAAGCCCAATGGGGCAGGGCAGGCATCCGGAAACCGCGTCTTCGCCTCACCGCTCGCCAAGCGCATCGCCCGGGAGGCCGGGGTCGACATCGCATCGGTCCAGGGCACCGGCCCGCATGGCCGCATCGTCGAGAAGGACGTTCGCTCCGCTCTCCAGGGTGGGGGCGCCAAACCTGCCGCGGCTCCCACAGCTGCTCCTGCGCCGGCCGCGAAGCCCGCAGCGCCGCAGCTTGCGCCAAGCATGGGGGCCGATCAGGTCAAGGCCATGTTCGAGGTGGGCTCCTACGAGGAAGTGCCCCTCGACGGCATGCGCAAGACCATCGCCAAGCGCCTCGTCGAGTCCAAGCAGACGGTGCCGCACTTCTACCTGTCGCTGGATTGCGAGCTCGACGCGCTGATGGCGCTTCGCGAGCAGATCAACAACGCGGCCGGCAAGGACAAGGACGGCAAGCCCGCCTACAAGCTCTCGGTGAACGACTTCGTCATCAAGGCCCTCGCCATCGCGCTCCAGCGCGTGCCGAACGCCAATGCGGTCTGGGCCGAGGACCGCATCCTGAAGATGAAGCATTCGGACGTGGGCGTGGCGGTTGCCATTGAGGGCGGATTGTTCACACCGGTCGTGCGCAAGGCGGAAACCAAAACGCTCACCGCTATCTCCGCCGAGGTGAAGGACATGGCGGGCCGCGCCCGCACCCGCCGCCTGAAGCCCGAAGAATATAGCGGCGGCTCCACGGCGGTGTCCAACCTCGGCATGTTCGGCATCAAGAACTTCCAGGCCGTCATCAACCCGCCACAGGGCACGATCCTGGCGGTCGGCGCCGGTGAGCAGCGGGTCGTGGTGAAGAACGGCGCTCCCGCCGTTGTCCAGGCCATGACCGTGACGCTCTCCTGCGATCACCGCGTGGTCGACGGCGCACTCGGCGCGGAACTGCTGGCAGCGTTCAAGCAGCTCATCGAAAGCCCGATGGGAATGCTGGTTTAAACGATCGACGTCATGGCCGGCCTCATGCCGGCCATCCACGCCTTTTCAACGCCCGGCACACGAAGACGTGGATGCCTGGGCCAAGCCCGGGCATGACGGGGGACAATTCCATGGCAAACCAATACGACATCATCGTCATCGGCGGCGGGCCGGGGGGCTATGTGGCGGCGATCCGCGCCGCGCAGCTCGGGTTCAAGACCGCGGTCGTCGAGCGCGAGCATCTGGGCGGCATCTGTCTCAACTGGGGCTGCATCCCGACCAAGGCGCTGCTGCGCTCAGCTGAGATCTACCACTACATGGAGCACGCCAAGGATTACGGCCTGTCGGCTCAAGGGATCGGATTCGATGCTGCAGCCATCGTCAACCGCTCGCGCGGAGTCTCCGGGCGTCTCAACGGCGGCGTCGGCATGCTGCTCAAGAAGAACAAGGTCGACGTGATCTGGGGCGAGGCCTCCATCTCCAAGCCCGGCGAGGTCGTGGTCACGGCGCCGAAGAAACCCGCCATGCAGCCGCAGAACCCGGTGCCGAAGGGCGTGCTGGAGCCCGGCACCTACCAGGCCAAGAACATCATCGTCGCCACGGGCGCACGGCCCCGCGCGTTGCCCGGCATCGAGCCGGACGGCAAGCTGATCTGGACCTATTTCGAGGCCATGGTGCCGCCCGCCATGCCGAAGTCTCTCATCGTCATGGGCTCCGGCGCCATCGGCATCGAGTTCGCCTCCTTCTACCGCACCATGGGCGTGGAGGTGACGGTGGTCGAGGTGATGCCGCAGATCCTGCCCGTCGAGGACGCCGAGATCGCGGCCCTTGCCCGCAAGCGCTTCGAGAAGCAGGGCATGAAGATCCTGTCGGGCGCCAAGGTCACGAAGGTGGAGAAGGGCGCGAACTCCATCACGGCCACTATCGACGACGGCAAGGGCGGCACGCAGACGATCACCGCCGACCGGATGATCTCCGCCGTCGGCGTCGTCGGCAACATCGAGAATCTCGGCCTCGAGAAGCTCGGGGTGAAGATCGAGCGCGGCGTCGTCGTCACGGACGGCCTCGGCCGCACCAACGTGCCGGGCATCTACGCCATCGGCGACGTGGCAGGGCCGCCGATGCTCGCGCACAAGGCCGAGCATGAGGGCGTGATCTGCGTCGAGACCATCAAGGGCCTGCACACGCACGCCATGGACAAGGCCAAGATCCCGGGCTGCACCTATTGCAACCCGCAGATCGCCTCCGTGGGTCTCACCGAGGCCAAGGCGAAGGAGCAGGGTTACGACATCCGCGTCGGCCGTTTCCCGTTCATCGGCAACGGCAAGGCGATTGCCCTGGGCGAGCCGGACGGCCTCGTGAAGACGATCTTCGACAAGAAGACCGGCCAGCTGTTGGGCGCCCACATGGTCGGCGCGGAAGTCACCGAGCTGATCCAGGGCTTCGTGATCGCCATGAATCTGGAGACCACCGAAGAAGAGCTGATCCATGCGGTCTTCCCGCATCCGACCTTGTCGGAGACCATGCACGAGAGTGTGCTGGATGCCTATGACCGGGTAATCCACATCTGAGTGGATTGACACGAAGCCTGATAATTTCAAGCCACGCAGCTTGACCTTGCCTTGGCCGGCCAGCTCAACCGAGCTCGCCGGCCGGTCTGTTCGCGCCCCGCTGATGCCTTCTGTCTGCCAAGCGATTGCCTGGAATAGCCTTTTGGATGGGCCGCTTGGGTGCCACGGAATAATGTATATTTGAGGTTCTATAAGGCTGCAGCTAGTGTGCCTTAGCTTGGTCTCTCCGAGTAGCTCATGAGTCATTTTGTTTCAAAGCTGGATGACGAAACTCTCCGATGCTTGGTGGGAGCCCTCGACGAGAGCGGCCAAGCGGTTTCCATCTATGACGCGGACGATAATCTCCGCTACGCCAACAAGACCTACCAGAGCATGTTCCTGGAGGGATACGAAGGCCCGTTCACGTTTACGGAGATCCTTCGCTACGGCGCCAGAAACGGCATCGGGGTCAGGATCGACGACGGCGATGTCGAGGCTCTGATCGCAAGAACCTTGCCCCGACGCCGGAGCGTATCGCGGAAATCGTTCGAAAGCGATCTGCTGGACGGACGATGGTTCTGGATAGACCATACGATCCTGCCGAATGGATGGCTTCTCACTGTGGCGGCGGACATTACATCCCTCAAGCACAACGAGAAGACCTTGCGGCAGGCGCACAACGCGGCCGTGCTTGCATCCCGGACGGATCTGCTCACAGGCCTGCCGAACCGCCGTCACATCCTGGAACTGCTCGACGAGGCCCTGGTCGGAAGCGCACCATCAGGCCCAAGCCTGTGCGTCACCATGATCGACATCGACCGCTTCAAGGACATCAACGACACCCACGGACACGATGCGGGCGACGCGGTCCTTCGCCATTTCGCCTCGGTTTTCCGGGAGAAGCTCGGCAGGCATGAATTTATTGGTCGAATGGGTGGCGAAGAATTCCTCGTCGTCCTTCTGAACACAGGTTTGATCGATGCGGCCCGGCTCATCGAACAGGTCAGGCAGGAATGCGCCGGGGGAGGGCGTCGGAACGGCGACGTTGCCCAATCCTATTCCTTCAGTGCCGGCCTGGTCGAAGCCTACCCGGGGGATGACCGGCATACCATTCTCAATCGTGCGGACCGTGCCTTGTATACCGCCAAACGACAGGGCCGGAACCGCACCAAGCTTGGTCTTCAGAGGGAGAATCCTACGGATTCTGCCGACGAGTAGGGTGGGAAAGGTCCTCCCGTCAAAAGGGTGATCGGGGTGTGCGCGCCGTCCCGACACTTCCCGTGGACCCAAGGTGAGTTACAGGAATTAACAGTCAGGAGCTGCTCGGACGATCCGGCTGCGTCGTTTCCGAACGATGACGGCCACCCGCGCCATCGGTGTGTCAGGAGGCGGCGATGACAAGCGTTGCAGTGAGAGACCAACTCGAAGTCACGCGGCCTCGCAAGAAGCCCTGGTACAAGGTTCTCTACATCCAGGTGCTGATCGCGATCTTCCTCGGCATCCTGGTGGGATGGCTCTTCCCGGATCTGGCCAAGAACGATTGGGTCAAGGCTCTCGGCGACGGTTTCATCAAGCTGATCAAGATGGTCATCGCGCCGATCATCTTCTGCACGGTGGTGTCCGGCATCGCCCATATCCAGGACGCCAAGAAGGTGGGGCGTGTCGGCATCAAGGCCCTGGTCTATTTCGAGGTCGTCTCGACCTTCGCGCTCATCATCGGTCTTCTGGTCGGCAATATCGTGAAGCCTGGCGCTGGCTTTGCCGCCAACGCGGATCCCACAGCGGTGGCCACTTATGCCAAGCAGGCTGCCGAGCAGAAGCCTGTGGATTTCGTCCTGCACATCATTCCCGACAGCGTGGTCGGGGCTTTCGCGCAGGGTGACATTCTCCAGGTACTCCTGTTCGCGATCCTGTTCGGCTTTGCGTTGCTCGTTTTGGGAGAGCGCGGTGCGACGGTGCGCAATTTCATCGACGACGTGGCGCATGCGATGTTTGGCGTCATCGCCATCGTCATGAAGGCTGCTCCCATTGGGGCCTTCGGTGCCATGGCCTATACCATCGGACGTTACGGTCCCTCAGCCCTGGGAAACCTCTTTGGCCTGATCGTGACCTTCTATGCCACGGCGGCCCTGTTCATCTTCGGCGTGCTCGGCGTGATTGCGAGGATCGCCGGCTTCAGCATCTTCAAGTTCATCGGCTACATCAAGGACGAGCTTCTGATCGTGCTCGGCACGAGTTCATCCGAGAGCGCATTGCCGCAGCTCATGGAAAAGCTCGAACGACTCGGCTGCTCGAAATCGGTCGTCGGTCTCGTGGTCCCCACGGGCTATTCCTTCAACCTCGACGGCACCAACATCTACATGACGCTCGCGACCCTGTTCATCGCGCAGGCGCTTGGCTACGACCTCACGCTCAGCCAGCAACTCACCATCCTCCTGGTGGCGCTGCTCACCTCGAAGGGCGCTAGTGGTGTCACAGGCGCGGGCTTCATCACGCTTGCGGCGACATTGGCCGTGGTGAACCCGGCCCTTGTGCCTGGAATGGCTGTCCTTCTTGGCATCGACAAGTTCATGAGCGAGGTGCGCGCACTCACCAACATCACCGGCAACGGCGTTGCGGCCATCATTGTGGCCTGGTGGGAAGGCGAGCTCGATCGCGAAAAGCTCAATGCAGGGCTCAACCGGCAGATCGATCCGTCCGACATTGAGACAGCCGTGACAACTGATTGAGCACAGGTCAGGAGCGTATGCCCGCTCCGATCTTCGACAGGATCGTGACACCCGTTCGATCCGGCCTCGCGAACTGCTTAGCGCCTGCCACACAGAGGATTACTCCGAGAGTGACGGCGATCATCGGCCACCCGACGGCTTCGTTCAGGAGAACGGACGAGAGGGCGAGGCCGAAGAAGGGCTGAAGGAGCTGCAGCTGCCCGACACCCGCGATTCCGCCGAGCGCCAGACCGCGATACCAGAAGACGAAGCCGATCAGCATGGAGAACAGGGACACATAGGCGAGCCCCAGCCAGGCATGAAGGCCGATTCCGGTCCAAGAGGAGGGTAGGGTGAGAAGCGTCAGCCCAACCATGAAGGGCAGGGACAGCACCAGTGCCCAGGAGATGACCTGCCACCCTCCGAGACGCCGGGCGAGCGTCGCACCCTCAGCATAGCCGAGGCCGCAGAGCAGAACCGCCGCCACCATCAGGAGGTCGCCAACCGGCGAGACGGAGACGCCCTGGACCAGAGCGAACCCTGCCACAAGGCATCCACCGATCCCGGAGAAGATCCAGAAGGCAGGCCTGGGCCGCTCGTTGCCGCGCACGACGCCGAAGATGGCTGTGGCCAGGGGCAGGAGGCCGATGAAGACGATGGAATGGGCTGCGGTAACGTGCTGAAGGGCCAGTGCCGTCAACAACGGAAACCCCACCACCACGCCAAGGGCCACGATGGTGAGCGGCAGGAGATCGCGGCGCGCTGGCCGCGGTTGGCGCAGGGCAAGAAGAAGCGCTGCGCCGAGCAGACCCGCGATAGAGGCGCGCACCACGGTCAGAAACAGAGGATCGAGATCGGCCACAGCGATGCGGGTCGCCGGGAGGGAGCCGCTGAAGATCAGCACCCCGATAAAACCACTGATCCAGCCTTCCGTCGCCTTGTCCATGCGTACTCCTCCGATAGGCCAATTTCAGCCGAGCAGGATCGCTTTTCCAGAGACACTGCAGTACAGTTGATCCAAACTGTTATGGAAAGAAGGGCATTACAGTGGGCGATCTTTCTGCCGCCGGAACGAACGGTACGCTCGTCGAGAGGGTCATGATCTCGATTCGAGGGCAGATCGCTCGCCGCTCCCTGACACCTGGCGCGAAGCTCCCGTCGATCCGCGCCGTCGCACGAACCATGCAGGTGTCCAAATCCACCGTCGTGGAAGCTTACGACCGTTTGGCCGCGGAAGGCGTGATCCGCTCCCGGCCCGGCTCAGGTTTCTACAGTGCCGCACCGCTGGCGCCCCTGTCGCTGACGGAGCTCGCACCGCGTCTAGACCGGGCCATTGATCCGTTCTGGGTCTCGCGGCAATCCCTGGAGGCGAAGGACGAGGTGCTCAAGCCCGGCTGCGGCTGGCTCCCGAGCGCCTGGATGCCCGAAGCGGAGACGCGACGCGCCCTGCGCAGCCTTGCGCGAACGAAGGACATGGCTGCTCTCACCGATTATGGCACGCCGCTCGGTTTAGCGTCCCTGCGCCAGTTCCTCTCTCGGCGCATGGCAGAGCAGGGGTTCGAAGCGCGGCCCGACCAGATCCTGCTGACGGATTCCGGTACGCAGGCAATCGACCTCGTGTGCCGGCTCCTTATACAACCCGGCGACGTCGTCCTCGTCGACGACCCATGCTATTTCAACTTCCTCGCTCTATTGCGTGCGCAGCAGGCCCGTGTCGTCGGCGTTCCCTATACGCCGAGCGGGCCGAATCTTGATTTGTTCGAGCAGGCGCTCGCCCGGCATCGACCGCGCCTCTACATCACGAATTCCGGGCTGCACAACCCAACCGGGGCCTCGCTCTCCGCCGGCACGGCGCACAAGCTCCTCAAGCTCGCAGAGGACCACGATCTGATCGTCATCGAAGACGACATCTTCGCCGATTTCGAAATCGAGTCTGCTGCCCGCCTCGCGGTTCTCGACGGCCTCGATCGCGTCGTGCGGATCGGAAGCTTTTCGAAAACCCTCTCGGCCGCCTTCCGCTGCGGCTACATCGCGGCGCGCCCGGATTGGATCGACAACCTGACGGATCTGCGCATCGCCACCGGCTTCGCGAGCTGTCGGCTGTCGGAGGAACTCGTCTTCTCCGTCCTAGGCAGCAGCGGCTACCGAAAATACCTGGAAGCGCTGCGCATGCGCCTCGGCAGAGCCATGTTGGGGACGGCTGCGCGCCTGCAATCCCTCGGCCTCGAACCTTGGGTTACACCGAAAGCCGGTATGCTGCTCTGGTGCAAGCTCTCGGATGGTCTCGACGCTGCCGACGTAGCGCGCTACGCGTTGAACGAAGGTGTCGTGCTCGCACCCGGAAACGTATTCAGCGCCTCGCAGACAGCCTCTGGCTTTATGCGCTTCAACGTGGCTCAATGCGTGGATGACAGGATTTTTGCCGTGATCGAAAAGGCGATGAGACAGGCTGCGTGAGACGGGAGCGGTTGGGAGGGCAATACCGTGATGGAACGTGACGAGATACGGAACGGGCAATGCCGGTGCGCTCGGGTGAGTTTTCGCCTCAGAGGCGCGCCTATCGTCACCATGGCCTGTCACTGCACCGGTTGCCAGCGCATGACCGCGAGCGCCTTCTCGTTGAGCGTCCTGTATCCGAGCGAGAATTTCGAAGTCGTGCAGGGCGAGCCCGTGATCGGCGGCCTTCATGGCGCGACGCGCCACTTCTTTTGCGCCCATTGTAAGAGCTGGCTCTTCACGCGGCCCGAGGGCATGGACGAGTTCATCAACGTGCGCACCACCATGCTGGATGATGCTGCGGATTTCGCGCCCTTTATCGAAACCTGGACTCGCGAGAAGCTTCCCTGGGCGTCAACACCCGCTCCCTACAGTTTCGAGACGCTGCCGCCGATGGAGCTATATCCGGAGCTGGTCGCCCAATTCGCCAAGCGACGCGGCCTCTTCTGAGCAAACACGCAGCGGTGTCGGTTATTGGACCATTGCGTGCGGAAGCGCTAAGGTTGCCCCTGGTTTCGGCCGCGTTCCTCCAGGTTTTACGGCTCCTCTATCGTCCGGGGATTCAGTTCGTCGATCATCTCGGCGCGGCGGCCTTCATAGGTCCGGATCCCTCGCCGAAATTCCCTCGAGGCTGCTCCGGCTGGATCCATAAAAGACCGTTCCGCCGAGTGCGGCGGCGATGCCAACGACCAGAATAATGGCATCGAACCGAAGTAAGCCCAGGAGAGACGCCGCGAACAGAAGAATACCTAGCCCCACTGCCGCCTTCGCCACGACCATGCTCTTCCGGCACTGCTCCGCATCATCAGTTAAAGCATCTATTTCAGCCTCAAGGTCGGAGATTTGCTGGTGAAGGTTGGTCATGAAGCATTTCTGAGCGAGTTTGAGTTTTACATGCAGCTCAACATCCGAAGCTGCGAGCAGATTCCCTTGAACCATTGTTCAGTCCGAGTTGAGGCAGGTCAACCAACGTCTTGGCTTCCATCGTTAGAGCATCGGCTGTTCAGACGAATCCATAACCTGCGGCAGTGAAGTAGTTGCGGCATTCCTCAGCCTCGACCCCATCACAGATGTCCCCGATGGCCCGCCAGAGCGCGTCAAAGGTGCGGGCTTCGGCTTTGCGCAGGTGCGCCTTGATCTTAGCGAAGAGTTGCTCAATTGGATTCATGTCCGGACTGTACGGTGGCAGGAACAGGAACCAGGCGCCGCATTGCTTCAGACACTGCGCAGCTTTCTCACTCTTGTGCGCCGGCAGGTTGTCGAGGATCACCACGTCGCCCTTGGACAGCGTCGGAGCAAGCTGGGTCTCCACATAAGTCTCGAAGATCTGGCGGGTCATCGGCCCATCGATCACCCAAGGCGCCGTTAGACCATAGCAACGGAGCCCAGCCACAAAGGTCTGGGTCAGCCAGTGGCCGAATGGTGCCCTTGCATAAAGACGCTGCCCTTTCAGACAGCGGCCACGCAAGCGCGTCATCTTGGTCGAGGTGCCGGTCTCATCGAGAAACACCAGCCGGTGCGGCTCCCGGCGCATGCGCGGCTGGCGTTTCGTGTGCCAATGCTCGCGGGCTTGGCGCACGTCGGAGCGTTCTTGTTCGCTGGCCCGCAAAGTTTTTTTCTAGGACGGCAAAGCCGGCTGTCTGGTAGAGTGTGGTGGTGGGGGTCTTCTGTACCTGATGGGAGGTGCGGGATGACCAGACTCTCAGGGCGCCAGCCGCCGGAGCGCGAGCGGGTGCTGCGGCCCGCCTGTCGGCTGTGCCCGGCCTG